>RFQK01000192.1 GCA_009925045.1 Methylococcaceae bacterium | reverse complement strand
CCCAAATAGCCATCGCTTTTCCACGTTGCGCTGGCGGATACATATCTACCATCACTGCTTGGGAGATAGGGACTAAGAAGCCCCAAACACACCTTGTAAGAAACGAAACAGTATCAGGGCTTCTAGTGATTGCGCCACAGCACACAGTATCGACATCAGCACAAAAGTGCACATTGAGAGGAGTAAATACTGTTTACGACCAAAATTGTCAGTAAAAAAACCAGTTAAAGGCATCGCAATCGCTGAGGCCAGAATATAGGAGGTCATTGCCCAACTCATCTGGCTGGGGGTGGCGGATAATTCGCCGCCCATACTTTGTAGAGAGACATTGATGATGGTCATGTCCAGTACTTCCATAATGGTTGCCATCATGACGGCGATCACCAGCAAAGTACGTTGCAAATTGAGCATTTAGTCTTTCCTGATAGTGATCGAGGCAGAACTGCCGATTACCAGATTACAATTGATGGGTAGACTGTCAAATTTGATCTTTACCGGCACTCTTTGAGTAACTTTCACCCAGTTACTACTGGCATTTTGCGGAGGTAACAAGGCAAAAGCTGACCCAGTGGCATTGGCAACGGAATCTATGTATCCGGTAAGCGTCTGGTCAGGACAAGCATCCAAGATGATGTCGGCTTTATTTCCAGGGCGGAGACCGTTAATTTGGTTTTCTTTAAAATTGGCGTCAATCCACCAGCTATTGGCTTCTATCAATACAAATCCGGGTTTGCCAGCAATTAGAAAATGCCCGGGGCGGATGTTCAAATTTTCAATATATCCGCTAACCGGAGCACGTATTTGAGTGTAATCCAAGTCTAATTGGGCTTTTTGGTAACGCGCAAGGGCCTCTTGAATCGCGGGATGCTGATCTTCGTTTTTCCGAATCCGTTCAAGTGCCTGCTCTAACTCTGATTGTGTTTGTTTAAGCGTTGCTTGAGTAGCGCGGAACTTAGTGTTTGACTGGTCAAGATTTTCAGGTGACACAAACTGGCGCGTGCTCAACTCGAGGTGGCGTTTGTGCGATTGTTCGGCCTGTTGCGCCTGTATCCTTTTTTCATCCACTTTGGAGCGAAGACTTCTAACTAAAGCGCTATCCATAGCCAATGATTTAGTCACCAATTGCAGTTTGGCTTCCTGTTCGGCCACGGCAATTTTGAAAGGCGCGTCGTCAATCAAGACCAATAAATCGTTGCTATTGACCTGTTGATGATTACTGATTGATAGTTGTTTAATCGGTCCTGATACTTGCGAAGCGATCTGGATGACATGTGCGTTTAAGTATGCATTATCAGTAGTTTCCAGGTCCTTGTTCAAATAGTAATAGCCGCTGGCGACCAAGGCGAAAACGATGGCCAGACTGATAAGAAGCAGTCTAGGTTTTCTTTTGGTTTCTGACATAGTGTGTTTTGGCTTTTGTATGTGACTAGGGCCAGATAATACCGGTCAATTGTTCTGAAACATCCCATAACTGCTTGGCTGTTTCAGGATTCTTCGCATGGCGGCTAATTTTAGCGAGACCCGATTTGCCTTTAATTTCCTGAAAACCTTGTGGGCCATAATACTGGCCACCAATAGCATTAGGGTCTAGTATCGCTTGAAGTATGGGTTGTGCACCCTCTTTGGCCGATTGCGATATATACGGAATTGCAAATTGCAACAGTCGGGCTAAAAATCGGGTTGTGCCTGGCCCAGAATAAAAAAGCGGCGTTTCTGATACACCGGGATGTGCGGCAATGGACTGAATGTTCCAGCCACGTTCTTGGCTCAAGCGATCAAGTTCGAGAGTGAATAAAATATTAGCCAGTTTCGATTGTGCATAGGCTTTCATCGGATCATATGACTGATGACTTTGCAGATCTTTAAAATTGATTTTACCTTGTCGATGGGAAATGCTACTGACATTGACGACACGTGGATGGGGCGCTTTTTGTAATTGTGAGAGCAACTGCGCGGTTAAGGCGAAATGTCCAAAATGATTAGTACCAAGCTGTAACTCAAAGCCATCTTCTGTCAACGTTTGGGTAGGCGGTGCCATCACACCTGCATTATTAACCAAGACATCAATCGCCAGATCTCTCTGTTTGATGGATTGACTAAAACTTGCAACCGAAGCGAGACTGGCCAAGTCGAGATTCTGATATTCAATTGTGGCTTGAGGATGTATTTTCTGGATAGCCTCCAAAGCCGCTGTACCTTTAATATCATTTCGACCCGTCAGAATGACATTCCAGTTTTGTTGGGCAAGTTCGAGTGCTGTTTCATAGCCGAGGCCACTTGTTGCGCCAGTAATGATAGCAATGCGTTGGTTATTATTCGGGCGCGGTTCAATAGATGTCATGATTTAATGCGAGTGGAGTATGCGAAGGGAAAAAATGACATCCGTGTCAAGCAACCGTCCTTAGTTGCCAATTCCTTGAAATTAGTTTGGAGAAACCGTAGACAAGATAATAAGTTTTTGATTTATTTTGAAACGATAAATTTAGATGATGCTATTACAAAGCATAATAAGCGTGATTTTGCCTACAAACTACTTGATTTAGGTCGATACCAGACCGGGGATGACCACGCTCTCTCCTGTATGAATTCTGGCACCTCTTTTGGAGCGGGTTGGTTCTGACGTTTTGCTAGTATGCTAGACCAGCGCGGTGTAGGTACCTCTAATACTCGCAAATAATAAGAAGCATGATGCTGAGGATTGAACTCTGGGTCAATCCAGACAGACTTTAGTTCGACAGCACCGCTATGGTGAGGATCTGAGGCAGTTTTGTTGGCAACGACCACATCGAAAATCTTTTCATATTCACGATTATTGGCACTCCAAAGCTTGACTATCTGCATACGTTCGAGGTTAACGCCATTCGGATCTTTTAAACCCCAAACCAGAAAACGCGGAGACGTTTGATAGTTTGGCTTTTCTGGTAAATAACTCCCCATAGGCACCCCGTTTTTATAAGCAGTACTAACCCAATCCTGGTGCGTGATCAAATCGTGATCATACTCCCAGCTTGCAAATAGCCGACATTGCATTTTTGTCCCGGATGTCGCGAAAGTTTCGCGTCGTTTCAAGGCGTCAAATATAGCTTCTCGTGTATTGCTTTCAGCCCAGACCCCCGTTAAACCTGATGAGCTGTTTTCATAAAATATTTTGTCAGTATCTTCGCCAGGGGTAACCGGTAGCAACCGAGTGATGTTATCAGTGAACTCTTGAGTATTGGGAAAATGTTTTGTTGGATCAGCGCCACCAAATAAACCGATATAAGCATTCTC
>RFQK01000191.1 GCA_009925045.1 Methylococcaceae bacterium | reverse complement strand
CGGCGGCGCCCTTGGCATCAGTCAGGCCGCGGAAGCCGTCAATACCCCAGGACCACAATTACCCGCTCCAGCAGGGCAAAAAGCACCTAATGTTGTCTGGATATTAATTGATGACGTCGGCTTTGGTGCCATCTCATCTTACGGTGGCTTAATTGAGACCCCTAATCTGGATGCACTCGCTGCTCAAGGTTTGCGTTATACCAATTTCCACACCACGGCCATCAGTTCACCTACACGTTCGGCATTGCTGACAGGTCGCAATCATCACAATGTCAGCATGGGTTTATTCCCTGAGACAGCAATCGACCACCCTGGCTACAATGCCCATATTCCGGCCAACAAAGGCACAGTCGCTGAATATTTGCGCGAAAACGGTTTTTCAACTTTTGCTGTAGGCAAATGGCATTTAACCCCAGTCAATGAAGCGACTCCGGCAGGTCCTTTTAACCGTTGGCCTACCGGTAAAGGCTTTGAACATTACTTTGGATTCCTCTATGGTGAAACCGATCAATGGCATCCTCAGTTAATTGAAGAAACCAATCGCGTTGCTGCTGACCCGCAAGGTCGTCACCTGAATGAATTACTGACCGACAAAGCCATTAAATATGTCGGCACCCAAAAATCCGTTCATCCTGACCAACCTTTCTTTTTGTATTTTGCACCAGGCGCCACTCATGCACCGCATCAGGTAAGCCAGAAATGGATTGATCAATACAAAGGTAAATTTGATAAGGGCTGGGATTACTATCGCGAAACCGTTTTCGCCAATCAGAAAAAGTTAGGCATTATTCCGGCTGATACTACCCTACCCGCCAGAAACCCATACATTAAGGCCTGGGACAGTCTTTCTGATGATCAGAAAAAACTTTATGCCCGCTATTTTGAAACCTATGCTGGTTTCTTAAGCTACACCGATGCTGAAATCGGTCGTCTGGTTGAGTATTTAAAATCCATCGATCAATTTGACAATACTATTATCGCTGTCGTGGTCGGTGATAACGGTGCAAGTAAAGAAGGGACTGAACACGGTACTTCGAATGGTCTGGCAGGTAGAGCCACACCTGAAAGCTTTGAAGCCGATATCAAAAACATTGACAAGATTGGTACAGAATATACTTCGCCTAATTATCCATTAGGTTGGGCACAGGCTGCGAACGCACCCTTCAAATACTGGAAACAAGACGCCAATTCTGAAGGCGGTACACGCAATCCTTTGATCCTGTCTTATCCACGTGGTATTGCTGATAAAGGTGGCATAAGAACTCAATACGGTCATGTTATTGATTTGTTACCAACTACTTTAGAACTGGCTCATCTGGAGCAACCTAAAACCGTTGCGGGTGTCAAACAAGACAATATCCAAGGCACCAGTCTGGCTTACAGCATTGCTGATGCTAAAGCGGCATCACAACATAAAGTTCAGTACTACGAAATCAACGGTACGCGTGCAATCTACAAAGACGGCTGGAAAGCGGCTACCTTGCATAGACCGGGCACACCCTTCGATAAAGACGTATGGGAACTTTATAACCTGAACCAAGACCCGACTGAGGTGACTAACCTAGCCGAAAAAGAACCCGCAAAACTCAAAGAACTGCGGGCGCTATTTGACAGCGAAGGCAAGAAAAATAATGTGTTCCCACTAAAAGACACCTTATTTAAAGACTTCATTGACTATAACGGTGCTTTTGCCAACCGTAAAGAAGTGGTGCTTTATCCACAAATCGATCAGATTTTTGGTTTATCAGCACCCAATCTTTCCGATAAAGCTTACAGTCTGACAGCCCATGCTGAAATCGCCGCAACAGGTTCTGAAGGCGTATTGTTTGCCGATGGTGGTCGTTTTGGGGGTGTCAGTCTTTATCTGCAAAATGGCAAATTAAACTTCGCTTACAATAATGGCGAAAAGTCACTGATTATCAGTTCAAACAATGCTGTGCCAGCGGGTAAACATAAACTGCGAGTGGATGTGAGTATCAACGATGCGGTGGATGATAAACATGCAGGTGTGACTTTGTATGTGGATGATCTTAAAGTTGCTGAAGGTCAATATCCTTATTTCGAATCAGGACTGATTGCTCAGAAACACCTTGCTTTCTTAGCCTACGATGAAGGTTTCGATGTTGGTCGTGATCTGCAATCACCGGTAACTGAAAACTATCAAGGTCCCTACCCGTTTACCGGTAAACTAGAAAAAATTGTAATCAACTACAATCAGTAACTCGCTGGTCGGGTAAGCCCGATAAATTTTAACCTAAACCACAGCGGCGCTACCCAAATAGCGCCGCTTTTGTTGCCTGTATGACTTTAGAACCTAATACGCAAGCCATGACCAAAACCGATGGTGGTTTCCATTTTATGGCCAAACCCGCTGGCCCCATCTGTAATTTGGATTGCAGCTATTGCTTTTATCTTGAAAAAGAACATTTCTATCCTAATAAACAACGTTTTTTAATGAGTGATGCCTTATTAGAACGCTATATTCAACAAAATATAGCTGCGGAAACATCATCAACAGTGTTGTTTACTTGGCAAGGTGGCGAACCCATGCTCCGTGGACTGGATTTTTATCGTCGAGCAATCGCCTTGCAAGCGTTCTATGCCAACGGCAAAACCATTCAAAACAGCATGCAAACCAATGGTGTTCTCCTCAATCAGGAGTGGTGCGAGTTTCTGGCAGAAAGTGGCTTTATGGTCGGAATCAGCCTGGATGGACCCAAAGAAATACATGATGCAGCCAGAGTCGATAAAAAAGGCCGGCCTACTTTTGACGCTGTGATGCAGGTGATAGGCTTGTTAAAACAATATCAAATTGAATTTAATGTACTAGTCACCGTAACCCGAGATGTTGCCCAACATCCGCAACAGGTCTATCAGTTTTTAAAAACAGAAGGGATTACCCATATACAGTTTAATCCTGTTGTCGAACGCTTACCCAACGCTAATAACCAGCAACAAGACCTACATTTTGCGATGCCCTCCACAACCGAGGCATTACAACTCAGTCCCTTCAGTGTTGCACCGCATGAATACGGCCAGTTTCTGATAACAATTTTTGATGAATGGGTCAGACAAGATGTCGGGAGCATTTATGTGATGAATTTTGAATGGGCGCTGGCGGCCTGGTTAAGACTGCCCGCTAACGTCTGCCTGTTTACTGAGCATTGTGGTAAGGCTCTAATCATTGAACATAATGGCGATGTTTTTTCCTGTGATCATTTTATGTATCCCGATCATTTTGTAGCCAACCTGCAGAATACGACCTTGCATG
>RFQK01000020.1 GCA_009925045.1 Methylococcaceae bacterium | reverse complement strand
GATGGTGAATTGTTTTTGTTTAAGCGCTTCTATAGCCAGGCACAGGCAGACCAAATTTTTAACAATTTAATCCATGCAATTGAATGGCAACATGAAAAATTGTTTATATACGGCAAATGGCTTGAAGTTCCTCGTTTAATGGCTTGGTATGGTGATCCAAACGCAGTTTATCAATATTCACGGGTCATTCATGAACCGAAAGCCTGGATTCCGCATTTGCTGACATTAAGGAAAGATATCGAATCGTTTACAGGATTAGGCTTTAATAGTGTGCTGGCAAATTTATATCGGGATGGGCGTGATTCTATGGGTTGTCACGCAGACAATGAAAAAGAGTTAGGCCCCAATCCTTGTATTATCTCTTTGAGCTTTGGTGATAGCCGGATTCTAAAATTCAAACATAAGCTCACAGCTGAAAAACTCGATCTGCTGTTAGAGCACGGTGACCTGTTATGGATGTCAGGTTGTATTCAGGAACACTGGCAACATCAGTTACCTAAAACCCGCCAAGCTAAACAAGCCCGCATAAATCTGACTTTTCGACAGATTTATGCGGGGGAATGATTATTTTTTAAACTTGAGAAAACTGAATAAATCCACTTCGATCAAGGCAAAGGCGACAATCCAAAGCATATTATTAAAGCCATCTAGTACCGCCCCTAACCAGAAAGACAGGGCGACCATGCTAATCAAGCCAGTGAAAACCAAGACAGACGCTAACCAGTATAGTTTGCTGTGGTTCTCGACCGTAGTCGGCGCGCGGACTTCCATTTCCAGAAGGCCAATTAAACCTATCCAAAGGATAGAGTTGGCAAAATTGAGCGGGTCTCCCATAACCAAATAAGCCAATGTCACTAATCCAATAATGATGAGCAGTGCATTACGAAATTTATGTAAAGACTTTTCCTGAATTGATGATGGCAGTCCGGCAGTCTCGAGTTCAAACGAAAACAATAAAGCCAGCCATGCAAAGGCGTCGGTAGCAGCAACCAAGCTGTCCAATAACGCATAAAGGACTGCGTTTAAGGTTAACAATGACGCTATGGCGATTCTGAGTTTGCCATTGGGTAGTTGAGTCAGAGTTTTGAACATCGCTTTGTTGTACCTTGTCACGGTTATTGGACGAAGCAGGCCTTTTCAGCAGCTGCATCAGCTTCTTTTAGTTTGTTACGCAAGTCTTTTGATTGTTGCGGATCACGAAAAGCTGCGCCTTGTTCACCTGGAGTTTTTTGCATTTGCACGAAAGTTCTGGCGGCATCAAACTCTTCAAAACTGAGCTGTTCAGCAATTTTATCGATTTTGCAACCACAGGCGTATTGATTGATATAGCTGAGTCCACCATGTTTTGCGACACATTCCAATACGTAATCCACACGATCACGGGTTGGAAAATCATTGACGCGAGCCAAGACTTGGGCGTTTTCAGAATTTTCCACCTGTGTGTCCAAATTTGCACAAGCATTGATAGTGATAAGACTTAAGAGTAATAGAATTTTTTTCATGGTCAGTGGTAATGGTTAGTGATTATTTTTCAGCAGCGAATTCTAAAATAGCTTTTAACTGCGGGTTCATAATTTTGGCAAACGCATTTAGTTGGCTATTGTCGGTTGTTTCAGGCAGTAAGTGGGTTCTGATAATTGTTTTGCCCTCGTATTGGTACAAAACAATGTTGCAAGGCATATAGGTAATTGCATGCGGAGTAATTTCTAAAACTTGCTTGGCCAAGGTGAGATTGCAAAATTGTATGGTGTCGTATTCCGGAAAATTCTCAGCGCCTCGTTCGCGTATCACTTTACCGACACGACTATGGCCAGTAATTCTGAAATTGTGTTCGGCTATAGCCACCTCAGTTTCTGCCAAGACTTCATCATAGGCTTTCGTCGTTTCCAATTGATAGTAGCTTACAGTTTCCTGGTCAACAGGAAATAGGCTACAACTTGCAATCAAGCAACAGCCTGCGAGAATAAGGAATCTTTTTAACATACTAAAAGCTTACCATTATGACCGAGCAAAACAAAATTGCAGGTGTGGTTCTTGCAGGCGGCATGGCACGTAGAATGGGTGGCCAGGATAAAGGCTTGATCCGATTCGCAGGTCGCCCCTTAATTGACTACGCGATTAAGTCAATGGAGAAGATTACCCCGCAGATTGTCATTAGCGCCAATCGTCATTTAGACCAGTATCAGGCTTGGGGGTATCCAGTGATATCCGATAGTGGGGGCGATTATTTAGGTCCTCTCGCTGGTATTGCTGAGGCCTGCAGAGTCATTGATGCCGATATTATGCTGGTCATGCCGTGTGATTCCCCTTTTTTTAATGCAGTTCATTTGCAGCAAATGCTAGAGGCTTTATCCGATGATGTGGATGTTGTTATTGCCAGTGATGGTCAGAGAGTACATCCAGTGTTTATGGTTTTAAAAACCCGATTACGCGATAGTTTAGATGCCTATTTAGCGGCGAATGGAAGACGTGTTCAAGAATGGGTGACGCAACAGGCAGGGGTTATGGTGGAGTTTAAAGAGCCTAATAATCTATTTGCCAATATCAATACTGAGATTGAGTTACTGACGCTTGAAGGCCGGGTCAATTTCAATGACCCGGCTACCTTCCCTTAATTGAGGGCTCGAAGAGCTGCGATGCGTTCATCTAATGAAGGATGACTCATCAATAAGCGTTGCACGCCCCCGCCATTAATGCCAAACGCAGCCAGTTCACCCGGTAATTGTGCCGGTTCATGAGTGCGCTGCAAAGCTTGTAAGGCAGCAATCATTTTTTCTTTACCGGCTAAACGGGCACCACCGGCATCAGCGTGAAATTCCCGATAACGCGAAAACCACATCACAAGCATCGAAGCCAGCAGTGAGAGGGCGATTTGCGCTAGCATTTGCACGACATAATAGGCTGGTCCATAACCGCGTTCCGTTTTGAACACTGTACGATCGACAACATAACCAATTACGGAAGCAAAGAAGTAAACAAAAGTGTTCACCACTCCCTGCATTAACGCCATGGTAACCATATCACCATTGGCGACATGACTGATTTCATGGCCGACAACCGCTTCGACTTCATCACTGTTCATCTGGCGTAATAAACCCGTGCTTACCGCTACGAGTGCGTTATTTCGGTCAGCCCCTGTAGCGAAGGCATTAGCGTCTGGGCTATCAAAAATGCCAACTTCTGGCATGTCAATACCAACCTGTTGAGCTTGCGCGGCTACGATGTTCAACAACCATTGTTCAGTTTGATTTTGCGGCTGATCAATGATGTGGACACCCATGGCATTTTTCGCCGACCATTTCGAAAGCAACAGCGAAATTAAAGAACCGGTCATGCCAATGACAGCCGACATGGCTAGCAAAGCATTTAGATTGAGATTAATGCCTTGTTGATCCAATGCATGACCCAAACCTAACACGCTAAACAGAACACTGATAGCGATCATAATGGCTAGGTTAGTGGCTAAGAAGAGCAAGATGCGTTTCATATATCAGTCCTCATTAAAAGATAAGCCTATGATTGGGGATAGCTGAGTTAAAAACAAGTCAGTCGGTGTTAATATGCCCTAAAAATTTTTGGAGGTTGTGCATGCCCAAGCTTTTGTTGGTTTTAATCAGTCTGATATCAACCCCGTTATATGCTGATACCGAGGAACTTAAAGCGCGCTTGCGGCAATTACAACTGCCATCGGGCTTTAAAATTAGTCTGTATGCCGATAATTTGCCGAGCGCCCGCAGTATGGCCTTAGGTGATGAGGGTGTGGTTTATCTGGGTAGTCGGGATGGCAAAGTCTATGCTGTTAAAGATGGGGATGGGGACGGAGTTGCTGAACAACACTTCGTATTGGCTGAAAATCTCTATCTGCCCAATGGTGTCGCTTACAAGAACAAAACCTTGTATGTGGCAGAGGTTAATCGCATTATCCGTTTTGATAATATTGATCAACACTTAGCCACTCCAAGCACACCGAAAGTGGTATTTGATCAATTTCCCAGTGATAAACATCATGGTTGGAAGTACTTACGTTTTGGTTTGGATGGCAAGTTATATACCGCAGTGGGCGCGCCTTGTAATATTTGTGAACCGAAAGAGGCAATCTACGGTTCATTAGTGCGTCTGAATCCGGATGGAAGTGATTTTGAAATTTTGGCCAATGGTATTCGGAATAGTGTTGGTTTTGATTGGCAACCCAATACCGGTTATCTGTTTTTTCATGATAATGGACGCGATTACTTGGGGGATGAACTGCCACCAGAAGAATTAAATCAATGGCATTTCCGGGGTGAACATTTTGGCTATCCATATTGCCATGCCGGCAACATACCCGATCCCGATATAAAGCGCACTAAAGCTTGCGATCAGACTACTGCACCGGTTTGGAAATACAAGGCTCACATTGCGCCTTTAGGGATGCGTTTTTATACCGGTAAGCAATTTCCAAAGTCATACCACCATCAATTACTGGTGGCTCAACATGGCTCTTGGAACCGTGAGGATCCTATGGGATATCAGCTTGCGTTAATTAAATTTGAAAACGGCCAACCGGTAGCGGAACAAACTTTTATCAGTGGTTGGTTAAGTCATTCTGGCGAGGCTTGGGGACGCCCGGTGGATTTATTACAACTTAATGATGGCAGTTTATTAATTAGTGATGATAAAGCCGGTGCCATTTACCGAGTTCAGTATCAACCATGAAACAGTTAGTCGTTAAAATACTTGAAAGATCAGAAACCTATAAGGGTTTTTTTACCTTAGAACAATTTACTTTGCAACACAGTCTGTTTGCTGGTGGTTGGAGTAAGCCCCTAAAACGTGAGTTGTTCAGACGTGGCACCTGTGTGGCGGTGTTGTTGTATGATCCAGTGCTTGATCGTGTGGTGTTGATCGAGCAGTTTAGGGTCGGGGCTTTGTTGCATGTTGAGCATCCTTGGTTGTTGGAAATTGTTGCAGGCGCCATAGAAGAGGGTGAAACCGCTGAAGAGGTGGCGTATCGGGAAGCAAGGGAAGAAGCCGGTTGCGAAATTTTGGAATTAACTCAGATTCAACAGTTTTTTACCACACCGGGTGGATCTTCAGAGTGGCTGAGCTTGTTTTATGGGCGAGTCAATAGCGCCAATATAGGCGGGATTTATGGTTTGCTTGAAGAAGACGAAGATATACGGGTCTCGACCCTCAGTTTTAATGAAGTTTATGAGTTGCTGCAATCAGGTGCAATAAACTCGGCCATTCCGATTATCGCCATACAATGGTTATACATTCATCGGGACGAATTACGTCGTCCCTATATTGTTTAACTTGGAATACCTCACACTATGCGCATAAAAGCATTACCACCGCAATTAATTAACCAGATCGCTGCTGGAGAAGTTGTTGAAAGACCGGCTTCTGTGGTGAAGGAATTGGTCGAAAACTGCTTTGATGCAGGTGCCACTCAGATCTATCTTGGTTGGAGCGTGAGTGCAGATGGCAGTGAGCAGCTATTCGAAATCAGTCCTGCTTCGCATCCACAAGGCACAACGGTCGAGGTGCGTGATCTTTTCTATAACACGCCGGCTCGGCGAAAATTCTTAAAAACAGATAAAACTGAATATGCTCATATCGAGAATCTTATTCATCGCTTGGCTTTGGCGAGAACCGACATTGGCTTTGTGGTGCAGCATAATCAACGTGAAGTTCTCAATTTAAAGCCAGTCAGAAATGAAGCTGAACATCTGGAACGTCTGGCAGCGATTTTAGGTCCTGAGTTTCAGCAACATGCCATCGCGATTGAATTTTCAGCATCTGGTTTGCGACTTAAAGGCTGGGTTGCCAAACCTACTTTTTCACGTAGTCAGGCCGATATGCAGTTTTTTTATGTGAATCAGCGTTTAGTCAGAGATAAGTTGATTGCCCATGCCGTTAAACAGGCTTATCAGGATGTGCTCTACCATGGTCGCCATCCCTTATTTGTCTTATATCTTGAAATGGATCCCGCCAGTGTTGATGTCAATGCTCATCCGACAAAAATGGAAGTGCGTTTTCGTGAAGGGCGTTCAGTTCATGATTTTTTATTTCAGGCCTTATATCGAGGATTAGCCGATCAACGCCCCAATAGTGCGTTGGAATTAGCGGTTGATTCCCCAATTCTGGAACAGGTCAATATTCAGCAGACCGAACTGCCTCTTAGTACAGAGCGAAGTATTAATGCCCCTGCTGCTTACCAGCAACAGCGCTTTAGCAGGGAAGGTCGAGCTGATCCGCTTTCCAAAATTCAAATCGCCGAACAGATGCAGGCCTATTCTAGATTAATCCCCGAGACGGAGGTTGTGGCATCGGCAGTTCAGGCAATCCCACCTTTGGGATTGGCAATCGCGCATATTCACAATATTTACATTTTAGCCGAAACGGCTGATGGCATTATCTTGGTGGATACCCATGCTGCGCATGAGCGGATTAGTTATGAGCGGCTCAAACATCAGTACGCCCAGCAAACCATGGTTTCGCAACCATTGCTGTTGCCACTCAAGTTGGCAGTTAACCCCAGTGAAGCAGAAATGGTTGAACAGGACCCGGAATTTTGGCTGAACTTGGGGTTTGAACTCAACCGTTCCGGTCCAACTGCTTTAATTTTAAGAGCGGTGCCTGCTTTATTGAGTAAAACTGATGTTGAAAAATTAATTCGTGACATCTTGGCTGATTTGTCAGTAGAGGGTAGCAGTCGCCGCTCTGAGGAAACCATGAATGCTGTGTTAGCGACCATGGCCTGTCATGGTTCAGTGCGCGCTAAGCGTCGATTAACGATTGAAGAAATGAATGCCTTGTTGCGTGATATCGAGCTGACTGAGCGTAGCGGTCAATGTAATCATGGCCGACCCACCTGGATTAAGTTAAATCATCAAGAGTTAGACCGTTTTTTCATGCGGGGAAAATAATGACACTGTCGCAAAAACCCTTGGTGGTTTTATTAATGGGGCCGACTGCTTCTGGTAAGACAGCATTCTCATTAGACTTGGCTGAAGCGCTACAAACAGAGATTATCAGCGTGGATTCCGCCCTGGTCTATCGCGAAATGAATATAGGCACTGCTAAGCCTAGTCTGGCAGAAAGATCAAGGCTGACGCATCATTTGATCGACATCATCGATCCTAGTCTATCGTTTTCAACCGGGCAGTTTCGGGATCAGGCTATGCCTTTAATTGAAACTCTGCTAGCGCAAAATAAAATCCCGCTATTGACTGGCGGTACGATGTTGTACTTTAACGCATTGACTGAGGGCTTAGCACAATTACCGCCTGGTAATCCTGAAATACGTGCCTTACTCGAGCAGCAGATGCAGGTGGATGGCAAACAGGCCTTGCATCAGCGTTTGCAACAAATTGACCCTGAATCTGCTGCCAGAATTCATATGAATGATCCACAGCGTATTCAGCGTGCGCTTGAAGTGTATGCAATTACCGGACAGCCTTTATCAAGTTTTTTCAAACAGCAACATGAATCACCTTATCGGTTTTTAAAAATCATATTATCGCCCACCGATCGCAGTGTTTTACACCGCAGAATAGAGCAGCGTTTTCATACCATGCTCAATGATGGCTTGATTGAGGAAGTGATGCAGTTGCGCAATCGCGGGGATTTAGATTTGTCCATGCCCGCTATGCGGAGTGTGGGGTACAGACAGGTATGGCAATATTTACAAGGTGATATTAAATTTCCTGAAATGATCGATCAAAGCATTTTTGCCAGTCGTCAACTGGCTAAGCGTCAACTCACCTGGTTGCGTAAAATTGAAGACGCGATCTGGTTAGATCATGCCCAAAATCAACTGCCCTCAGTACTTGCATCGATTAACGCGCTGCTTGGATAGTCCAACAAGTCAGCAATACTTGAAAATTAACAAATTTTAATTTTTTATTTTCTGATGATTGTTTATAGTATGGGCTTGAAAGCGTAAAAACTTAAAATCGTAAACTTAGCAAGTTTATTTGGAAGTGATTTCATGCATAAGGACATTGGATGGAAATTGCAGTAGTAGAGTCAGATCTATTAGTTGCGTCTGCTTTGATTGATCTGTTGTGCCCAAGACATCGAGTGTATTGTTTTGTATCCAATTCGGCGCTCATGAATGAGTTGACGAAGACAAACTATGATTTCTACATCATGGAATGGACAACCCAATGCATCCATAGTCTGGATGTTTTACGTTTTATCCGCGAAAAATTGTTTAGTCCAGATCCGGTTCTGTTTTTGGTCAATAACTTTCTTGAGTGCGAAATGATAGAGGCGCTTGATGCTGGTGCTGATGATTATCTGCATAAATCAATCAAAGCCGATATATTTCTGGCTAAGGTGGAGGCTATTTACCGCAGAGCAAATGCTCAGAATGGCTATGGATCTGTAAAAGAGTTTCATGGTTATCAATTTGATCCCGCTGAAAGAATTGTCCGATATAGCAATGAGCAAATAGTCTTATCGGTTAAGCAATTTGAGTTAGCGTATTACTTTTTTAATAATTTTCAGCGTCCACTTTCTCGTAAACAGCTCGTCTTGGCGGTATGGGGTAGGAATCAATCTGAGCTGAACACTTTGTTAAGCCGTACCCTAGATGTTCATATCAGGTGTTTACGCCAAAAACTTAAATTGGACAGTCGTACGAGTCATGTGAAACTGGTTGCCATCCATGGTTATGGATACAAGTTGATCCGTGTTGTTCAGGATAATTGGCCAGAACTGAGGTGATTTTTCCTAAGGCGTTACTTGAGAGGTCTGGATCTCGAATTGGGTTTGCATCAGCAAATGTTGGTGTTGTTCTTGATGAGCAAGACTGGTTCTGGCACCCAGTTGGCAACAGGCAAGAGCGCCAGCGGCGCTAGCGTAGCGAAGGGTATCGAGCCAATTCATCTCAAGTGCGAGCGCAGCAGCATAGGCACCGTGGAAAGCATCGCCAGCACCTGTAGTGTCCTGAGCTTTCACCAACGGGGCACTCATGCGGCCGTGTTCATTACCCCGTCGCCAAATCAATCCCTTATCTCCCAAGGTAATGACTACTTTGGGGTGTATCATCGCCAGCTTTTCTAAAGCTTCTGAGGGTGAACCACCAAATTGAACCGCGAATTTTTCAGAGCAGACCAAATCGCTTACGCTTGTCATCAATAATTCGGTTCCGGGATTTAGTGAACCCGCATCCAACACACTGGGCGTATTGCTGTGTTGTTGTAACAGCTTCAGAGATAGTGCGGGTTCATGTCCGTCAATCAGAATAATGCGGGTATTCAGTGAACGGAAATCGAGTGTTTCTGAGCTTAATGCCTGCGTGTTGCCCTTGAAATTGACTAGCGTGCGGTCACCATTGGGCTTGGCTAGCACCACTGAAAGTGGGGTAGGTTGATTGCCTCGCACAACATATGCCGTATTGACGCCTTCATTAATCAGTTCCTGGTAGTGAGTACTGCCATAATTGTCCTGTCCCAGATAACCGCCAAAACCGGATGTCAAACCGAGTCTGGCGACACATACGGCTGCATTTGCCGCCGGACCACCTCCACATGTGATAAGTTGAGTAGCAAGCTGTTTTTCGTCAGCTGAAGGATGGTGGGCAACGCACATCACTTGATCGTAGCTGGCATGACCAAGACAAAAAACATCCAGGGCTTGATCTTGGTCAGATGATGGATTTCTCATGTCGGAATATGTCTTAAGGCTTATAATTATAGGACGGTGCTTGGAATGGGTTCTTGCAACCCGCTTTAACAGTATTGAGCTGGAATTTAATTATGCAAAAATCACCCGATGATGGTAGCCGAAGAGTCAAAAATATTGCAGCAATTTTGTATCTTGTCGTGATGGCTTTTTTAGTGGGCGGTTCCTATATTCATCAACAGAGTGACAAAAAACCTGTTAAGGAATCCGTGGATCAAGCGAATCAATCGAGCGATGTTGGGCAATAAAATCCCTGTTACAAATTGACAATATTCAGCAATACCAGTACCTTAGACCATATTTTTAAGACATTATTATAAATTTGCCCAACGAGTCAAAATGGAAGAATTTCATCGTATAAGCCGTCTGCCACCCTATGTTTTTAATATTGTTAACGAATTAAAAGCCAAAGCCCGAGCGGATGGTGAGGATATTATTGATTTTGGCATGGGTAATCCAGACCAACCGACTCCAGCGCATATCGTGAACAAAATGCTGGAAGTGGCTCAACGGGGTGATAGTCATCGTTATTCGGTGTCGAAAGGTATTCCTCGTTTGCGTAAAGCGATCTGTAATTGGTACAAAAACCGTTTTGATGTTGATCTGGATCCTTTAACAGAAGCGATTGTCACTATAGGTTCCAAAGAAGGTTTGTCTCATCTGGCGCTCGCAACTTTAGGTCCGGGTGATGTGGTTTTAGTCCCTAACCCAGCGTATCCCATTCACCCCTATGGTGTTGTTATTGCGGGCGCAGACCTCAGACATATTCCGCTTATTCCGGGCAGTGATTTTTTTGAAGAATTAAAAAAGGCAATTGCCGAAAGTTGGCCACGCCCCAAAATGTTAATTCTTAATTTTCCAGGTAACCCCACAAGTCAATGTGTAGAACTGGATTTTTTTGAGAAAGTGGTCGCCATCTGTAAAGAGCACAATATCTGGATTGTCCATGATATTGCGTATGCTGATATTGTTTTCGATGGCTATGTGGCGCCTTCCATTCTTCAGGTTCCGGGTGCAAAGGAAATTGCGGTTGAGTTTTTCTCTTTGTCCAAAAGTTACAATATGCCGGGTTGGAGGGTTGGCTTTATGGTCGGTAATCCTCAACTAGTGGCTGCTTTAACAAGAATTAAGTCTTACATGGATTATGGAACCTTTACTCCGATTCAGGTTGCGGCCATCACTGCCTTAGAGGGTCCACAGGAGTGTGTGCAAGAAATTTGTGACATGTACCGTGTTCGTCGTGATGTGCTTTGTGACGGATTAAATGCCATGGGTTGGCATGTCGAAAAGCCCAAAGCGACAATGTTTGTCTGGGCGCCAATTCCAGAGGCCTACAAGGCCATGGGTTCGATTGAATTTGCTAAAAAGCTGATCATTGATGCTAAGGTGGCTGTTTCTCCGGGTATTGGTTTTGGTCAATACGGTGATGATCACATTCGCTTCAGTCTGATTGAGAATGAACACAGAACCCGACAGGCATTGCGTAGCATCCGCAATATGCTGAAGAAAGACAACGTTGTATAATCGCTGGTTTTTCGGATCAATTGCTGGGAGTCAATTTTGAAGCCTGTTAAAGTGGGTGTTATCGGTTTAGGTACTGTAGGTGGCGGCACTGTCAACGTACTTAAAAGAAATGCACAAGAGATAGCGCGTCGTGCTGGACGTGAAATTGTTGTAAGTCGTGCGGCTGCACGCAATTTAGATCAACCACGTATTTGTGATACACACGGTATTGATTTAACCACTGATCCATTCTTGATAGTCAACGACCCCGATATCGATGTGGTTGTCGAGTTAATGGGCGGCTACGCGCTTGCGCGTGAACTCGTCCTGACGGCTATAGAAAATGGTAAACACGTCGTGACTGCCAATAAGGCCTTAATTGCTTTACATGGGAATGAAATATTCGCTGCGGCAAGTCGAAAAGGGGTTATGGTTTTATTTGAGGCCGCTGTTGCTGGCGGTATTCCCATCATTAAAGCCATCCGCGAAGGATTAAGTGGTAACCGAATTAAATGGTTGGCTGGCATCATTAATGGCACAGGTAACTTCATCCTCACAGAAATGCGGGATAAGGGGCGTGATTTCGCAGATGTCCTGGCTGAGGCACAGGCACTGGGTTACGCAGAAGCTGATCCTACCTTTGATGTGGAAGGCATTGATGCGGGTCATAAATTGACTATTTTGGCCTCGATTGCTTTTGGTATTCCATTGCAATTTGATAAGGTTTTTACCGAGGGTATTACACGCATTACCCGGTTGGATGTCGAGTATGCTGAAGAACTTGGCTATCGAATTAAACACTTGGGTATTGCGCGCAACACTGAACAAGGGGTTGAATTACGTGTGCATCCGACCTTGATTCCTAATCGCCGATTAATTGCCAACGTCAACGGCGTTATGAATGCCGTTTTAGTCTGCGGTGATGCGGTCGGACCTACCTTGTATTATGGTGCCGGTGCCGGCGCCGAACCCACTGCGTCTGCTGTGGTGGCTGATTTGGTTGATGTGGTCAGAGCAATGACCAGTGATCCGGAAAATCGTGTCCCGCATCTGGCATTCCACGCTGACGCCATTGTTGATTTGCCCATACTGCCTGCTGAAGAAATTCGCACTGCCTATTACTTGCGTCTCACCGCCGAAGATAAACCTGGGGTTTTGGCCGATGTAACCCGTATTTTGGCTGGCCATAATATTAGTATCGAAGCCTTGATACAAAAAGAGCCGCTCAAAGATCAGACTTCAGTCTCCATCATCATGTTGACGCAATTAACCTCTGAAAAAGAAATGAATGCCGCGATCGCGGAAATTGAAGCATTAGCAACCGTGACAGGACAGGTTGCTCGTATACGTTTAGAAACATTAGGATAAGAAATGGCACAACATACCCGTTACACAGGCTTAATCGAACATTATCGGGATCGTTTGCCTGTTTCTCCAACTACACGACTGATTAGCTTGGGTGAAGGCAATACCCCTTTGATTCAGCTTCAAAACATTCCGCGATTAATTGGTAAAGATGTTGAGATCTTTGTAAAGTTTGAAGGTTTAAATCCTACCGGTTCATTCAAAGATCGTGGCATGACCATGGCGGTGACCAAGGCCGTTGAAGCAGGCAGTCAGGCTATTATTTGTGCGTCTACCGGTAATACCTCGGCAGCAGCAGCGGCTTATGCGGTTCGTGCAGGTATTAAGGCTTTTGTTTTAATCCCCGAAGGTAAAATTGCACTAGGTAAATTGGCGCAAACTTTGATGTACGGTGCGCAAATTATTCAGATTAATGGCAATTTTGACGCTGGGATGTCATTGGTGAAACAAGTGGCCGATCATGCGCCTGTCACCATCGTGAATTCTATTAATCCATTTCGTCTGGAAGGTCAAAAAACCGCTGCCTTCGAAATTGTTGATGAATTAGGTACTGCCCCTGATTATCATTGTTTACCCGTCGGTAATGCCGGTAACATCACGGCTTACTGGAAAGGGTATAGCGAATATGCGACCGACAGCGCCACCCATCAAGCAGTGACCAGTAAAAGACCGGTTATGTGTGGATATCAAGCTGCAGGTGCTGCGCCATTTGTTATTGGCAAAATGGTCGATAATCCCGAAACTATTGCAACGGCAATCCGCATTGGTCATCCGCAATCATGGGATCTGGCCTGGAATGTACAAAAAGAATCCAACGGCTGGTTTGATTCACAAACCGATGAACAAATTCTTTATGCACAAAAGCTTTTGTCGCAACATGAAGGTATTTTTTGTGAACCCGCTTCAGCCGCATCACTGGCTGGCGCCCTGCAAGATATTCAAACGGGTAAAATTCCGGAAGGTAGCCGTATTGTCTGTACATTAACGGGCAATGGTATTAAAGATCCCGATATTGCGATCAACCAGTGTAAAGACGCTACGCCGGTCACAATCGATGCGTCCTTGGATGCCGTTAAAAAAGCTATTCTGGATAAAATTTAATTTATGCCAGATTTGTTTTTAAAGCCGGCTTAAGCCGGCT
>RFQK01000190.1 GCA_009925045.1 Methylococcaceae bacterium | reverse complement strand
CTCAGACTAATCACCAAACTATTGGCGATTGCCCCGTTATTGCCAGCCGCTTCGTAAAAGGTATTATTCGAATACTGCAATACGGGCTGATTCTGAAAATTAAGGGCAATGGCGTGATCGCCATTTCCGGTGACAGTCGCTGCCTGTCCGGAAGTTAAGGCACTATCGGCAAATCGAATAAAAACTGTGCTGCTATCAATTGCCTTGTGGTTTGTCGCTTGCCCTGTAAAACTAAGCAGTGCTGATGTAGCACTATTGCGTAAAACGCTGGCGCTTATTCCGGCCGGTAAACCGGTCACGACGGCTTTACCGCTACTGACCAAGTCTTCACCATTAATACCGGTAAACGTATCATTTACCAGATTGACAACAACCGACCCCGTAATGCGCCCGTCATTACGAACGCTTTCAGTCAGCGCAGACTGACTGTAAACCAGATTTTTAGCCGGCGTATTCCTGGCAGTAGCAGCTCCAGCCCAATTAACACCCGGACCAAAGTCCAGCGCAAAACCCGACGAAGCGTTGTTGGCATCCGAACCACCCCGCAACATCAAGGATTGTACCGAATCATATTTGACCGATACCCGGTAGGCATCATCAGCGGTGGTAGTGTCTATAGAACCATTCCCAGAGCCGGTGGCCAGAAATTTAACACTGCCGTCCGCCAGCACCGAGGTCTGTAGCACCGATGGGGTAGAACCTGAAGCTGATGCCAAACTATAGGCAGCAAAACCGCCAAAAACCTGATACTGGTGAACGCCTGTTACCGTGTCAATGTCGTAAGAATTGACGGTGAGATTTTGTAACGTAAGTTGAGTACCCGTCCCGGCACCGTTATAGGTTCCAGCCAGGTAAAAACTCACATCAAACTGGGCATATCCATTAGCTGAAGTACTAACGATCGTCGGTTGAAAATACCGTGAAACCGAAGTAGGACTTGAAGTCGAGTCGTAACTGGAAATCGTGGCTTTATTCAGTGTGGTTTTAACAACCGCATCCAGCGACTGTCCGTCAATCGTGGCCACACTGTTGAAACGCACTACATCATTATTATTAACACCGGTGCCAACAATATTAGTTTTGTTAGAAAAATTAAAAACTGCATTACTTGCATTTAAAACCGTTCCCAACTCCCCCTGCCAACCGCCCAGAGATAAATTCAAAGTGGGCGTTTCAATGGCGCCGGCATTTTTTTCCAGAACAAAATCACTGGCAGCAGAAGTCGGATTAGAGGACGCGGCCACATCAAAACCGGTCAAACGACTAAACTGATTGATGAAATTTTGTCCAAGGTCACCCTGGGCTAAATCACAGCCATAAAACAAGATATCGGCATTAACAGCCAGACTCTGCTTCCAACTCTGCAGACTATCGCTGTATTGATTAAGATTATGGCTATCAATTCGGGCCGACCCCAGATTCAGGCGCGCCGTCTCAGCATGCGAAATAATATGGACGGCTGTAAGCTGGGTATATTGACTGAGAGCATGAGTGATTTGAACTAAACCATCTTCCTGATTATTTAGAACGACTACAGGCCAAGCAGCCGGGATGGATCCCAGAATTAACTGATAATCGGGAATACTGCTATCAATAAAAACAATTTCAGAAGGCGTCGTAGTATTCATTGTTCAGCTATCAGCTTGGCATCAGATACTTTGCATTATATGCAATCTGTGATAAGTGTGGAGAAAACCTGTAAAAAGATGTAAATTCTCACAAAAAAATAGTTTTTCGTTAAAGCATCACGATTAATACTCTTTTAACTCAAAAAGTGTGTAGACTTGCCATAAATTATCTATTTATTCAACCATGGCTGAAGAAAGTGATTTAGAAAAAACGGAAGACCCTTCGCCGCGCAGGCTAGAAAAAGCCCGTGAAGAAGGCGACATTCCGCGATCTAAGGAACTTTCAACCTTCGCAGGACTGATGGCAGCTGCCGGTGGCTTATGGTTGTCGGGCGATGACATTATTTATCGCCTCCAAGATATTCTTAAAAGCAGTCTGCGTTTCAATCAAACGATTGCCGAATCCAATGACCGTTTTGAAATTGATCTGAGTCAGGAAATCATTGATTTAGTAATGGCTTTTCTGCCATTTATCGGTCTGGTGATGCTCGTCGGTATTTTTTCTCCGATTTTGGTTGGTGGCTGGATTTTTAACAGCAAATCACTGGAACCTAAATTAGATAAACTCGACCCTATCAAAGGTCTGGCTAATATATTTTCCAGTCATTCATTCGTAGAACTCGTCAAATCGGTTCTGAAAACAGTTTTGATTGGGCTAGTCAGTTGGTTTGTAACAGAATCCCTGATTGATGACATTCTGGCACTTTCAATTCAACCATTTACTATGGCTGGACATAATCAGGCACAAATTCTTCTTACTTGCTTCATCGCAATTTCAGCGGCCTTCGCTATAATCGCCTTTCTCGATGCACCTTATCAGATGTATCGATATAACAAAAAAATGATGATGTCGCGCCAGGATCTGAAAGATGAAGCTAAGGAATCAGAGGGCAACCCTGAAACTAAGGCCAAAATTCGGTCTATTCAGCGTGAAATGGCCCGCAAACGGATGATGTCGCAAGTGCCCAATGCCGATGTGGTCGTGACTAACCCGACGCACTATGCTGTGGCACTGAATTACGCCGATGAAGGCGATAAAGCCCCGGTTGTTGTGGCTAAAGGCTTGGGACTGGTTGCGCTTAAAATTCAGGAAATCGCCCGTGAAAACGAAATCATGATTGTTGAAGCTCCGATGCTGGCCAGAGCGCTGTATGCCAATACCGACCTAGAAGCTGAGATACCTTCTTCACTATTTACAGCAGTCGCCCAAGTTCTGGCCTATGTTTTTCAGATGCGCGACTGGAAACGAGAAGGTGGCAATCAACCTGAATTTCCTTCCGAGATTCAGGTTCCTGCTGAACTTGACCCGCAAAATGGAACCACTCTTTAATCACAATGGATTTATTCAGTCGATTTAACAGTAAGGCACTGGCCGCACCAATTCTGGTGATCATCATGCTGGCCTTGATGATATTGCCAGTCCCGGCATTTGTTCTGGACATTTGCTTTAGTTTTAATATTTCGCTTTCCATCATTGTCTTGCTGACCGCACTTTACACGGTCAACCCGCTCGATTTTATGGTGTTTCCATCGGTGTTGCTGATTACCACCATTCTCCGACTTTCTCTCAACGTGGCCTCAACCCGTATAGTTCTGACTGAGGGTCACAATGGCCCGGATGCAGCCGGGAAAGTTATCGAAGCCTTCGGCCACTTTTTGATCGGCGGC
>RFQK01000189.1 GCA_009925045.1 Methylococcaceae bacterium | reverse complement strand
CCTCGGCATTTATCAGGCGTTTGGTATCCAACAACAAATCGTTGTCGTAAAGTTCGGCTGGCACAACATCCGCAAGACTGGCTTTCAAATCTTCTTGTAATCTGAGTTGAATCGACGCTCTCGTCGCCAGATCAACTAAACCCAATAACAAAGCTGCAGCTAGAGCAAAACCACCCAAAATACCGGTTTGATAACGTAGTTGTGGTCTGAGTTGCTGGAGATTGTCTGGATCTAAAACCTGCTTCAACCAAGAGAGTAAGCAACGTCTGAGCTGAGCGGAATGCTCTATGATGAGATCGACGTAACGAAGTACCTGTTGCATAACGCGATCCTTTGTCTAGGCAATATCAATGGGTTTGCCATTACGGTATCGGCCGTAAATTCTTGGCCTTATGTAATGATCAATCAGGGGCGTACAGGCATTCATCAGCAAAATGGCAAAACCGGTGCCTTCCGGATAACTACCCCAGGTACGAATTACAAAAATCAAGACCCCACAACCCACACCAAAAATAATTTGGCCAATCGGCGTGTTCGGAGAAGTGACGTAATCAGTGGCAATGAAAAATGCTACTAAAATCAGTGCCCCAGCATTTATTTCCGCCCAAGGACTTAAATAATGCTGACTATCGACTAAATGAAACAGCAACGATAGGACTAATATCGATCCTAATAGACTGGCTGGGGCATACCACTGAATCACACCTTGTCTGATAAGTCGCAATCCACCCAATAACAACAACAGACTGGATATTTCCCCCAAACTCCCCCGTTCCCAACCGATCAAAGCCAAAAAAACCGAATAATCAACAAGTATTGAATTGAGACTTAGATTAGAACTAAAGCCGGTCTTGACTGCCCCAAGTGTGGTGGCACCGGTAACAGCATCAGGTAGGTGTCCCCCAAAGCTTATGTTGAAGCTTTCCAGAAAACTGGCACCAAAAAACAGTGGCTGAACATTCACCCACTCAGTCATTTCAATCGGAAAGGCAATCAGTAACGCCACCCGGGCCAACATGGCCGGATTAAATACATTTTGTCCCAAGCCACCGTATGCTTGTTTACCCAACAGGATAGCGAGTGCAGCACCTAAAACACCTATCCACCAAGGTGCCCAAGGCGGCAAGGACATGGCGACCAGCAAGCCGGTAAGCACCGCTGAGCCGTCATAAAGAAAAGTGGCTACTGGCAATCCCCTGAGTTTTAAACAAATGGCTTCAAATATTAAACTAGCCACTACCGTGATCAGGATCAGCCAAAGTGCCGGCCAACCAAACAGAAAAATCCCCCAGCCAATCGCTGGCGCAAGCGCCCAGATGACTTGACGCATTATTTTTCCGACGGCGTTTGCTCCTGGAAGATGAGGTCCACTGACTGGTTTTTGCATCATGCACCTTCCTGTTGGGTCGTGACAGATTCTTTGGCCGCTTGCTCGCGGGCTCTGGCAGCACGTGCCTCAGCCATGCGTCTGGCTTCTTCTTCAGCTTCTAAACGTATTTTTTCCAGCCGCTCATTTTTATCGTTCATTAATCGGCGGGTCTGCTCTGACTTATGCTCCATTTGTTGGCGCTTAAATAATTCGCCGGCGGCATATTTGAAGTACTGAACTAATGGGATATGAGACGGGCAAACATAAGAGCAACTGCCGCAATTGATACAATCTTTGAGACCGATATCAACTGCCGCCTCAAGCTGATTGACCTTGATACGACTGGCCATTTCCAGGGGCAACAAACCTACGGGGCATGCTGACACACAGCTAGAACAGCGGATGCAAGGCTGAACAGAATTTTCGGGTAAATCCTGTGCACTGAGTGCCAAGACACCATTAGTCGCTTTCACGAGAGGCACATCTCGTCTGGGAAGAGCATCGCCCATCATGGGTCCTCCCATCACCAAACGCGACAGTTTCTGTTCGTCAAATTCACAAAATTTCAGCAAGTCCTGAAGCAGGGTGCCAATCAGAACCTCGACATTTTGTGGATTTGCCACCGCACTGCCGGCGACGGTCACGACACGACTGATTAGCGGACGCCCAAGCACTACCGCTTCATAGACCGCATAGGCGGTAGACACATTATGAATCACCACCCCGATGTCGGTTGCACGTCCATCAGCGGGTATTTCCCAACCGGTCAGATAGCGCAACATTTGCCTGTCCCAGCCCATGGGGTAACGGGTTGGCACTTGACTGACAGTGATAAAGTCAAATCCTGCCGACGCCTCACGCATAGCTTGATAGGCCTGAGGTTTATTATCTTCTATGCCAATAATCGCTTTACCGGCATCCATTCCTTGCAGCATGAGTCGAATGCCAGTCACTATCTGTTCTGCGCGTTCTTGCATCATGCGGTCGTCACAAGTTAGATAGGGCTCACATTCGCCGCCATTGATCAGCAAAGTGTGGATTTGATTACGACGCCCAAGATCGAGTTTGACTGCAGACGGAAACACCGCCCCGCCCAAACCGACAACACCCGCCGCACCGACTCTTAGACAAATTTCCTCGGCTGTTAAGACAAATGGATCATCTGGTACATGCAGCGACTGCCAGGTATCGAGACCATCGGTTTCAATCACTATGGTTCGGATAGGTAATGCCGAGGGATGTGGAGCAGGATAGTCCAGAACATCCGCAATTTTTCCAGAACTGGAGGCATGAACCGGTGCGGAGATATTACCTTGACTATAGGCCAGAATCTGGCCTTTCAAAACCTGATCACCCACTTTCACCAGTGGTTCAGCCGCTTTACCCACATGCTGCTGTACGGGAATATACAGACGCTTGGGTAACGGCAAACCAAGGTTAATGGGTTTATTCGCGGTATCCAGTTTATGTTCTTCCGCATGAACGCCCCCACGCAGACGAGGATGCTCAAACCAAGATGTCAGCATATTCATCATGAGGACACCAAAACGGGTTTAGGCCAGCGCCAGTCGCGTAAAGTAACCACAACGGGATGCATTTGCAGACACTCTGTTGGACAGACTCCAACGCATTTTTGACAACCAATGCAGGCATCTGCCACGACCGCGTGAATTTGTTTTGGTGCGCCAACAATGGCATCCGTAGGACACACTTTAAAGCAGCGGGTGCAACCGGTACAGGTATCTTCACTAACCCGTGCGACCATAGGCTCCAGATCCTGGGCCTGACTTAAATCGACACTCACTCCAAGCATTTTAGCGAGTTGTTCAATCAGCAGAGTACCGCCTGGCGGGCATAATGTCAGTGGCGCCTGACCGGTGGCGACAGCTTCTGCGGCCGGCCGGCAGCCCGGAAAGCCACATTGACCACA
>RFQK01000188.1 GCA_009925045.1 Methylococcaceae bacterium | reverse complement strand
TAGAGGGAACTGCTTGCCTGAGCAAATACTCATCAGGCTAAGCGTTTCGCTTAGCCTGAGATGTGGGCTATCAAGGCTTCAATTTGCTAATCAGCAGTTTATTGACATCGGCAGGGTTAGCTTTACCTTGGGTCTGTTTCATGATCTGACCAACCAGAGCGCCCAGAGCTTTTTCTTTACCGGCCTGGAACTGTTCAACCGCGACCGGATTAGCGGCAATTACTGCGTCAATAATCGCTTCAATCGCACCGGTGTCAGTCATTTGCACCAAACCTTCACGTTCAATGATGCTGTCAGCATGATCTTGGCTGCCCCACATCAGAGTGAAAACTTGTTTAGCGGTTTTGCCGGAAATGGTGTTGTCCGCAATGCGTTGCAGTAATCCGGCCAGACGCTCAGGGCTAACCGGTGATTCACTGATTTCCAGACCTGCCTTATTCAGAGCCCCCAGAACATCGCCGGTCATCCAGTTAGTGGCTAAGCGTGCTTCACAACCAGCTAGACTGACGACTTGTTCATAAAAGTCAGCCAGTTCGCGTGAAGAGGTGAGGGTAGTCGCGCTTTCATTGTCCTGGCCGTATTGATGGATAAAACGTTGTTTTTTGGCCTCAGGTAATTCAGGTAAGAGGCTGCGCAATTCATCTTTTAATGCTGGGTCGATAAATACTGGCAACAGATCGGGGTCTGGGAAGTAACGGTAATCATTCGCTTCTTCCTTACTCCGCATAGAACGGGTTTCATCTTTATTGGCGTCATACAGACGGGTTTCCTGCACAATTTTCCCGCCACCTTCGAGAATGTCGATATGACGTTCAATTTCATAATTGATGGCTTTTTCGACAAACTTGAAGGAGTTAATGTTTTTGATCTCGGTGCGGGTTCCAAAGGCTGCCTGACCTTTGGGGCGAACCGATACGTTGGCGTCGCAACGAAAAGAGCCTTCCTGCATATTGCCGTCACAAATTTCCAGATAACGCACCAGTTCATGCAGTTTGCGCATATAGGCGACTGCTTCTTTGGCCGAGCGCATATCCGGCTCCGAGACGATTTCCAGTAATGGTGTGCCAGCGCGATTCAGGTCGATGCCAGTCAAGCCTTGGAAATCTTCATGCAGCGATTTGCCGGCATCTTCTTCGAGATGGGCGCGGGTAATACCAATGCGTTTGGTTTCACCATCTACTTCGATATCCAGATGGCCATTGCCAACGATGGGCAGTTCAAACTGACTAATCTGATAGCCTTTGGGCAAATCAGGGTAGAAATAGTTTTTGCGGGCAAAAATAGAATACGGGGCGATTTCAGCGTCGATGGCTAAACCAAAAGTCACCGCTTTACGCACCGCGTCTTGGTTAAGCACGGGCAAGACGCCCGGTAAACCTAAATCAACCGCACAGGCTTGCGTGTTGGGTTCAGCGCCATAAGCAGTGGCCGCACCCGAAAAAATTTTGGATTGTGTGGATAATTGGCTGTGAATTTCCAGGCCAATAACGACTTCCCATTGTGAATGCATCAGTGACTTCCTCGCTTATTCAAATCCGTGTGGCTGTTGTAAATGCCAGTCGGTGACTTGTTGATAGCGGTGGCCAATATTGAGTAATTTGGCTTCGCTGAAATAATTGCCGATGACCTGCAAGCCAACCGGTTTGTCGTCAATGAAACCGGCAGGAAGCGCTAAAGCCGGCAGTCCCGCCAGATTAATCGCGATAGTGTAAATGTCCGATAAATACATTTGAACCGGATCGCCTGTTTTTTCGCCGATTTTAAATGCTGGACTAGGGGTCACCGGTCCCATCAAGACATCGACTTCATTGAGTGCGCGTTTAAAGTCTTCACTGATTAAACGACGAACTTGTTGGGCTTTCAGATAATAGGCATCGTAATAGCCTGCGGATAAGGCATAAGTGCCCATCAGTATCCGGCGTTTAACCTCTGAACCAAAACCTTCTCCACGTGAGCGTGTGTAAAGATCAGTCAAATCAGCCGGGTTGTGACAGCGATAACCGAAACGCACACCATCAAAACGGGAGAGATTAGATGAGCACTCTGCTGAGGCAATGACATAGTAAGCGGGGATCGCTAATGCCAAGGTCGGCATTGACACTTCAACCACTTCGGCACCGAGTTTACGATATTCGTCCACGGCAGCCAGCAAAGTACTCGCCATGCGACTGTCTAGATCTGAGCTGAAAAATTCCTTGGGCAGACCAATTTTCAAACCTTGCAGGCTGTCATTGAGACTGGCGCTATAGTCAGGAACGCTTTGATCGACACTGGTTGAGTCTTTACTGTCAAAGCCGGCCATGACTTGCATCAGCAGCGCAGCATCTTCAGCGCTGCGGGCCATGGGGCCACCTTGGTCCAGACTGGAAGCGTAAGCAATCATGCCGTAACGTGACACGCGGCCGTAAGTCGGCTTTAGTCCTGTGATCCCACAATGCGCCGCTGGCTGGCGAATAGAGCCGCCAGTATCAGTTCCGGTCGCGGCTGCTGCGAGTCGGGCTGCAACAGCAACTGCGGAGCCGCCAGAAGAACCGCCGGGTACACAGTCAGTCGCCCAAGGGTTGAGACTGGGACCGTAGAAACTGGTTTCATTGGATGAGCCCATGGCAAACTCGTCCATATTCAGTTTGCCCAGCATCACCGCACCGGCTTGATTAAAGTGATCAATTACGGTGGCATTGTAGGGTGCAATAAAGTTATCCAGCATTTTAGAGCCGCAACTGGTCTTGATGCCCTGGGTGCAAAAAATATCTTTTTGAGCCAGTGGAATACCTGTCAGCGGAGTTGCGTCTCCAGAGGCAAGCCGGCGATCCGCCGCTTCAGCTTGCTGCAAAGCGAGTTCGCTACTGACAGTGACATAGGCATTCAGTTGTTGATAGCTGTTGATTCTGTTCAGAAAAGACTGTGTCAGTTCCAGGCTGGAAAATTGTTTGCTGCGCAGCCCTGCAGCCAGTTGGGTAAGGCTTAAGTTATGCATAGGAGAATTATTCGATTACTTTAGGAACCAGATACAATCCGGCTTCGGTTTGTGGGGCAATCGCTTGAAAGTTGTCGCGTTGGTTGGTTTCGCTGACGCTATCTGGGCGTAAGCGCTGGATTTGGTCCAAAGGATGTGCCATCGGTTTGACATCCTGGGTGTTAGTTTGGCTCATTTGAGTCATCAGATCGAGTACTTTGGAAAGGTCCTGAGCGTAATGTTCAATCTGCGACTCTTCTATTCCCAGTCGAGCAAGGTGAGCAATTTTTTTTACGTCATTGGCCGTCAAAGACATTGTTTAAACTCCGTGTTCTGTAATCGGA
>RFQK01000187.1 GCA_009925045.1 Methylococcaceae bacterium | reverse complement strand
GATGGAGCCGGCCTCAAAGCTGGGGCTGCGTGAGGCTTCCCAGGACACATCCAGCAATCCACTGAACCCCTGGGTTGGTGTGATGCGCGTCCAGAGGATTACCGAATCGGCGTAGGGATCCCCCGAGGCCACCCCATGGTTGAAGCTGAGGCCAGCGGGAGTGCTGCGACCCAGCTTGAGATCGAGTAGCAACGGGTCGTGGTCGGAGGTGCGGTAAGGGTCGGCCGCATAGAAATCGCGTGCCGTGGCACTGCCATTGCTGTTGGTGTCGGTGTTGTAATCGCGGAAGGCGCCCTCGGTGGCGTTGATGGCCCAGTCCTGAGCGGCAACCGCCTGGGGCACCAGCGAAGGAGAGATCAACATGTGATCGAGCGCCCCGCTCATGTCCACCGGGTTGTAGAAGGCATAGCTCGATGGTGCCTCCGCAGTGAAGCTGGGCAACACATTGCGGTAGCCAGCAGCCTCAAGCTGTTGGATCGGATCCTCTTGCGCGTAAGCATTGAGATCGCCCAGGATCACCCAGTCACGATCGGTGTTGCCGGTGGGGTTGGTGTTTATAACTCAACCGCTGAGCGTGAGGTATTAAAAGAGTCTGTTATCTCGGGTAAACCCGTGGCATTAGGTCTTTCGCCGCGTTCTGATGCGTTTGTGATCGAAAGCGAAGACGGCAAAGTCCATGCCTGGCATTTGGATAATGAGCATCCGGATGTGTCATTTTCTTCCTTGTGGCAGAAAGTTTGGTACGAAAGTTATCCTAAACCGAGCTACATTTGGCAGTCTTCTTCTGCCAGCAACGATTTTGAGCCAAAAATGAGCTTAATTCCTTTAGTGTTCGGAACACTGAAGGCGTCATTTTATGCCATGTTGGTGGCGATTCCTTTATCGCTGTTTGGCGCTATTTATACTGGTTATTTTATGGCGCCTCGGGTACGCCAGTATGTGAAACCCGGAATTGAAATCATGGGTGCACTGCCGACTGTTATTTTGGGCTTCTTGGCCGGTTTATGGTTGGCGCCATTCGTAGAAGCCCATCTGGCGGGGATCTTTTCTTTACTGATGATCGTGCCGCTGGGGGTAATGATTTTCGCTTTCTTCTGGCAAAAACTGCCTGAGAGTATACGTCATAGTATTCCCGAAGGTTGCGATGCACTGGTTTTAGTGCCAGTCGTGTTGATCAGTGCATGGTTGGCCTTCGCAATCAGTCCCGAAATAGAAGCTATTTGTTTTAATGGCGATCTGCGGACTTGGATGAGCACTGAATCCATCATGATTGGTTTTGGACGTGCGGTGGGTGAAACCATGATCGTTCTGATGGCTACTGGCAATACTCCAGTGATGGATCTCAGTATTTTCCAAGGCTTAAGAACCCTGTCAGCCAATATTGCAGTGGAAATGCCAGAGTCTGAAGTTAATAGTACGCATTACCGTGTGCTTTTCCTAGCGGCTCTGGTGCTCTTCATGTTTACCTTTGTGGTGAATACCCTGGCGGAAATTGTGCGTCAGAACCTCAGACAAAAATACAGTTCATTATGATTAAAGCATGGTTTAAAAGCGGTTCACCCTGGATATGGCTGACGGCTGGTGCTGTCAGTATCAACCTGATTTTGGTTGTCGGATTATTAGGCCTGATTGCCGTTAGAGGGCTTGGTCACTTTTGGCCTGCCGATATCGTTGAATATCAGTATCAGGATAATAAAGGCAGCAGTGTCATTATTGGTGAGGAAGTAGCCAGTTCTTTGTTGCCAGAGGCGCAAGCGAAGGCGGCTGGTCATGAAGTCCTCAATAATGCCGAATATCTGGTGCAGTTTTTAGTTAAAACCGGTAATCGCGACATCTTGGGTAACGATTTTCGCTGGATTCAAGAACAGTATATTCAGCAAAGAGGCGAGCCCGAAGACCTGATTGCGATCGAGCGCCGTGAATGGGGCAATTTTTATGGTCGTTTAGTCGGCGTTAAAGAAAGCGGTTCGCTGATTGCCGAAGGGCCGCAAGCTTGGGATGTTGCTCAGGAAAAACTGGCTAAAAGTCTGGAATTGCACGACCAAATCGATGATTTACAAGATGGAGAAGTGGGTGCCATCAACTATGCATTGGAACGTTTGCGCTTAAAACAACGTTCTTTAGAGCTGAAAAACGAATGGAATGACGGAAAGGCCCAAGAATTCGCTGCGCAAAAGCAGGAATTCGAAAAACAATACCAAACCATTCAGCAAAAAATTGCTGAATTGAACCGTGAGCTAAAACGTAGCAGTTTAGTGGTGGCGGATGGTAACCAAAAACAAATCAATATCCCTATTGGCAGAATCGTTAAGTTGACGCGCCCTAATGCCATGAGTGTGGTTGATAAAGGCGTGGAATATGTAAAATCATTTATAAGTTTCGTTAGTGAAGAACCACGAGAAGCGAATACTGAGGGTGGAATTTTCCCGGCTATATTTGGTACGGTTTTGATGGTATTTCTCATGGCGATTGTGGTGACCCCGTTTGGTGTTATCGCGGCCGTTTATTTACGTGAGTATGCCAAACAGGGTTTTGTTACCCGTATCATTCGTATCGCTGTCAACAATCTGGCTGGGGTACCTTCAATCGTCTACGGTGTATTTGGCTTAGGGTTTTTCGTATACATCATTGGTGGCAGTATCGATCGGGTGTTTTTCCCAGAATCAGCGCCATCACCCGTTTTTGGTACACCGGGTTTGTTATGGGCTTCATTGACTCTGGCTTTGTTAACCTTGCCGGTGGTGATTGTTGCCACTGAAGAAGGTTTGTCGAGAATTCCAAAATCGATACGCGAAGGCAGTCTGGCTTTAGGTGCCACCAAAGCAGAGACCCTTTGGCGTACAGTTTTGCCGATGGCCAGTCCTGCGATTATGACCGGTTTGATTCTGGCTGTGGCGCGTGCTGCCGGTGAGGTAGCGCCCTTGATGCTAGTGGGTGTGGTTAAACTTGCTCCGACTCTGCCTTTGGATGGTAATTTCCCTTATCTGCATTTGGATAGGAAATTCATGCATTTAGGCTTTCATATTTACGACGTTGGCTTCCAAAGTCCTAACGTTGAAGCGGCTCGGCCTTTGGTCTATGCCACTTCTTTATTATTGGTTATGGTGATTGTGGGTCTTAACATGTTCGCCATTGCTATCCGTAACAACTTACGTGAAAAATTCCGAGCCCTGGAAAATTAATAGCGCATTCAAATAGATAAGACTGGATCACAACTCATGACAACAGTACAAACACGCACACATGGCATCGATATTGGTGCTCTGAATCGAGATGATAAAAACTCAGGGCAATCACAGG
>RFQK01000186.1 GCA_009925045.1 Methylococcaceae bacterium | reverse complement strand
GCAAGTTAATGTCGAAAAGACATCAGAGTTAAGCCGAAAAATGACTGTCAGTATCCCTGAAGCAGTCGTTCAGGAAAAAATGGAAGCCCATTTTAAAAAGCTGGCTCGTGAAGTTAAAGTTGATGGCTTTCGCCCTGGCAAGGTTCCCGTCAGCATGGTCAAAAAAATCTATGGTGATCGTGTTAAAGGGGATGTGACAGGTGATCTGATTCAAACGACTTATTTTGAAGCATTACAACAACAATCTTTAAATCCTGCTGGTTATCCAAGTGTTGTACCTGTTGATACAGCCGAAGGGTTTGAATATGTGGCTGAATTTGAAGTTTATCCTGAAATTGCCTTGACTGCGGTTGCGGGTATCAATCTGACTCGTCCGCAAGCGACCGTGAGCGAAGCTGATGTTGATGCCATGATCGAAAAGCTGCGTGAACAGAAGAAAACTTGGAAAACTCTGAAGCGCAAATCAAAAAACGGTGACAAACTGACCATTCATTTCTCAGGTGTTAGTGAAGGTGAAAACTTTACAGATGGTAAAGTTGAAAACTACGCGGTTGAAATCGGTGGTAATCAAATGATTCCCGGTTTTGAAAAAGAGTTGAAAGGTCTAAACCCAGGTGACAGTAAAACCTTTACAGTGACTTTTCCTGAAAAATACAACAGTGAAAAGTTAGCGGGTAAAGAAGCTGAGTTTGAAATTGAAGTGGTTTCAGTCGAAGAACCAGTGTTGCCAGAATTGAATGCTGATTTTATTAAAGCCTATGGTGTTGAAAGCGGAGAATTAGAAGCGTTCCGCGCTGATGTGACCACCAATATGGAACGTGAATTGGCTCAAGGCTTGAAAAACAAGCTGAAAAACAATGTGATGGATGCCTTGATCGATAGTCTGAATGTTTCAATTCCGAATGCTTTGATCGATCAAGAAATTCAAGAGCTGATGCGTCCTTATGCTGAACGCGCCAAGCAACTGCGTTTGAAATTAGAAGATTTGCAATTGCCGCGCGATATGTTTGAGACTCAAGCCAAACGCCGTGTAACATTGGGCTTGATTTTGGGAGAAATTATCAGCCAGAATCAGCTTGACGCAGATGATGCCAAAGTTCGGGCTGTGATTGAAGATATGGCCAAAAGTTACGAAAAACCAGAAGAAGTGGTCGCTTGGTATTTCGCAGATAAAACACGTTTGGTCGATGTTCAACAAATGGTGTTGGAAGACCAAGCCGTTGAATGGGTTGTTAATCAAGCCAAAGTTAAAGACGAAACAGTGGCTTTCAACGATGTAATGGACAAACAATAAACCTTGAGGTGGTCATGTATATCCCCAACGCTTTGCCAGGTATGCTAGAAACTCAGGCCACAGGTCTGGTGCCTATGGTTATCGAACAAACAGCTCGTGGAGAGCGTTCTTTCGATATTTACTCAAGGCTGCTTAAAGAAAGAGTGATCTTTCTTGTTGGTAAAGTTGAAGATTACATGGCCAATCTGATCGTGGCTCAGCTATTGTTTTTAGAATCAGAAAACCCAGACAAAGACATTCATTTATATATCAATTCTCCCGGCGGATCAGTTACAGCTGGGATGGCCATCTACGACACCATGCAATTCATCAAGCCTAATGTTAGCACCATGTGTATTGGACAAGCTGCCAGTATGGGGGCTTTATTGTTAGCGGGTGGTGCAGCAGGTAAGCGTTATTGCTTGCCGCATTCTCGGGTGATGATTCATCAGCCTTTGGGTGGGTTTCAAGGCCAAGCGTCTGATATTGATATCCATGCCCGTGAAATTCTGTTGATTCGCGACAAATTGAATGCAATTCTGGCTCATCATACTGGTCAGCCTTTAGAAAAAATTGCGCAAGACACTGATCGTGACAATTTTCTGAGCTCTCAACAAGCTGTCGACTACGGTTTGATTGATAAGGTTTTAAGCAAACGTGAAGCTTAATGGTTTTGTATCCTAAAATCGAATGGACCAAGATTTAAATTAGGGGCTTTAAATGAGTAGAGATAAAAACGGTAGAGTGGATGACAAATTACTTTACTGTTCGTTTTGTGGGAAAAGCCAAAATGAGGTAAGAAAGCTCATTGCTGGTCCTTCTGTCTATGTCTGTGATGAATGTGTTGAATTATGCAATGACATTATCAAAGACGAATTGCTAGAAGAAAGCAGTCACTCCGATACTCCGCCATTACCTAAGCCTAAAGAGATCAAGGCAGAGCTTGATAAGTATGTCATTGGCCAGGAAAATGCCAAGAAAATTTTGGCAGTTGCTGTCTACAATCATTACAAACGTTTGCGTAGCAATGTCAAACGTACTGATGTTGAGTTAGGAAAAAGTAATATTTTGCTGATAGGTCCTACCGGCTCGGGTAAGACTTTGTTAGCCGAAACTTTGGCCAGACTGCTGGATGTCCCTTTTACTATTGCCGACGCAACGACTCTGACTGAGGCAGGTTATGTGGGTGAGGATGTTGAAAGTATCATTCTCAAAATTTTGCAAAAATGTGATTACGATGTTGAAAAAGCTGAGACCGGCATCGTGTATATCGACGAAATCGACAAAATTACCCGTAAATCTGACAATCCGTCTATTACCCGAGATGTTTCTGGGGAAGGTGTGCAGCAAGCGTTGCTGAAACTCATTGAAGGTACGGTTGCATCAGTTCCTAAAGAGGGTGGACGTAAGCATCCTCAGCAAGATTTTCTTCAGGTGAATACTGCCAATATATTGTTTATCGTCGGCGGTGCTTTTGCTGGTCTTGATAAAGTGATCAAAAATCGTGACACCAAAGGTGGTATTGGTTTTTCAGCTGAGGTTAAAGGTCAGGATGAAAGTAAGAATGTCGGTGAATTGTTTGCCGAGGTTCAGGCAGAAGATCTAATTAAATATGGTTTGATTCCTGAGTTCGTCGGGCGTTTGCCGGTAGTGGCTACCTTGGAAGAACTGGATGAAGCGGCGTTGGTCAGAATACTCACAGAGCCTAAAAATGCCTTGGTTAAACAATATTGTCACCTGTTCGAAATGGAAGGTGCCGAGCTTGAGTTCCGTCAAGATTCGTTATCAGCCATTGCGAAAAAATCTATGGAACGTAAAACCGGTGCTCGTGGTTTAAGGACTATAGTTGAGAATGTCTTGCTGGATACCATGTATGAATTGCCTTCCAATGACAAGATTGCCAAGGTAGTGATTGATGAAAATGTCATTCAGGGTAAGTCTGATCCGATTTTGGTTTATGAAACTGAATCTAATCGGTCTATAGCGCGAGATTCTTAGATCAGACAAGGCTTTGAAATTGAATAAAAAAGGGCTTTTTAAAAAGCCC
>RFQK01000185.1 GCA_009925045.1 Methylococcaceae bacterium | reverse complement strand
GATCAATAACATGGCTTTTGTTGTCACCGAAAACTGTATCAAATGCAAATTCACCGACTGCGTTGATGTCTGCCCAGTCGATTGCTTCCACGAAGGTCCAAACTTTTTGGTCATCGATCCAGACGAATGTATCGATTGCACCCTGTGCGAGCCTGAGTGCCCTGCCAACGCGATTCATGCAGAAGATGAATTACCAGAAGGTCAAGAGCACTTTGCAGAATTGAATGCTGAACTGGCTAAAGTATGGCCTGCCATCACTGAAGTGAAGGATTCATTACCTGACGCTGAAGAGTGGAATGGTAAAAGTGGCAAATTCGAACTACTGGAAAGATAATCAAGAGTTTAGATCACTCAAAAACATAAAAACCCGCCAGTTAGCTGACTGAGCGGGTTTTTTTATGCCATTGGGTTTCCATTAACCAATACAACACCGGCAACACCAGCAAGGTCAAAGAAGTACAGGAAATCAATCCACCGACCACGACGGTCGCCAAGGGCTTTTGGACTTCGCTACCGGCACCCGTGGCTATCGCCATTGGCACAAATCCCAGCGCCGCGACTAAGGCAGTCATTGCGACCGGTCTTAACCGAGATACAGCGCCTTCGATAATGGCTTCTTGCAGAGGCACGCCCGCATCCACTAATTGTTTGATAAAACTGACCATAACTAAGCCATTCAGCACGGCCACACCGGACAAGGCAATAAAACCAACTGCCGAGGTAATGGAAAAAGCCATACCGCGCAGTAATAATGCCAAAATACCACCCACCAGTGCAAAAGGGATACCACTAAAAATCAGCAAAGCATGTCGGACCGATTTAAACGCACTGAATAGCAGGAAAAAAATCATCGCAAAACAAATGGGTACGATGATCATCAAGCGCTGTTTGGCTTTGACTAGATTTTCAAACTGCCCACCCCAATCAATCCAATAACCGGGAGGAAGCTTCAGATCTGACGCAACCCGTGCTTTTGCTTCCAGTACATAAGACCCAATATCGCGACCACGCACATTACTCTGCACCACCACTAAGCGCTTACCATTTTGCCGACTAACCTGATTCTGACCTTCTTTGATCTCTATCTGGGCAATCTCAGCTAAAGGCAAAAATGCTGCTGGCTTGGCTGAATTATGTTGAGTCGGCAATGGCACCGGCAAGTTTTTCAAGGTTTCAGGATCCGCTCGAAGGTATTCAGGCAAACGCACCACTAAGGGAAAGCGTCTGTCCCCTTCAAACACCAATCCGGATTCCCGCCCGCCTATAGCCACTGCAATGACATCCTGAACTTCACTGATATTTAATCCATAACGTGCAATTGCAGTTCTATCGATATTGATACTTAAGGTTGGCAGACCATTGGTTTGCTCGACTTTGATATCTTCCGCGCCGGGAATAGCTTGCAAAATCTGGCTGACTTGCTGCGCCAGTGGCTCCATGACGGTAAAGTCATCCCCATAGAGCTTAACGGCTACATCCCCACGAACACCGGCAATTAATTCATTAAACCTTAACTGTATCGGCTGGGTGAACTCGTACAAACTGCCTGGCAAGCCTTTTAAACCTGACTCAATCTCACTAATCAGATCAGCCTTGGATTTTCCTTTATCTGGCCATTCCGCTTCCGGTTTTAACATCACAAAGGTATCTGTGGCATTGACTGGCATAGGATCTGTCGCCATTTCCGCAGTACCCGTTTTGCTAAAGACATAATCCACCTCTGGAAATTCAATCAGGGTTTTTTCCAACTGCGATTGCATCGTTAAGGCCTGATGCAAACTGGTACTGGGGATACGCAAGGCTTGAATGGCCAAATTCTTTTCATCCAGTGTCGGCACAAACTCTTGTCCCAACAAAGGTGTGAGCAACAAGCTCACAACTAAGACGGCGCCGGCCTTGATTAAAATCGGACGCGGCTTAGCCAGTGACTGACTTAACAAAGGCACATACCAAGCCTTCAGTTTTTCAATAAAACGGCTCTCGTTTTCTGTCATCTCGCCGCCAAACGCCAAAGCAATCACAGCCGGAACAAAGGTCAGTGACAAAATGAACGCCGAGATCAAAGCAAAAATGACAGTCACCGCCATAGGATGAAACATTTTGCCCTCTATACCACTAAGACTCAGGATGGGCAGATAGACCGTAATAATGATAGCTTGTCCAAATACCGAGGGTTCTATCACCTGTTTAGTCGCCAAAGCCACTTCTTCCAGTCTTTCCTGAAGAGTCAGAGGTCTTGCCAATGCATGCTGACGTTCAACTAAATGGCGCAAACAGTTTTCGACAATAATGACCGCGCCGTCGACAATTAAGCCAAAGTCCAAGGCTCCCAGGCTCATTAAATTACCACTAACCTGCCCTTCCACCATGCCGATAGCCGTCATTAACATCGCCAAAGGAATGATGGCGGCGGTGATTAAAGCCGCTCGCAAATTCCCCAGCACCCAGAACAAGATAGCAATAACCAGTGTAGCCCCTTCCAACAGGTTATTACGGACAGTTTTGATGGTTTTATCCACCAAGTGGGTACGATTCAAGACTGTTTTCAAAACCACATCGGGAGGCAATACTTTATCGATGGTTTTGAGACGTTCATCCACTGCCTCTGAAACGGTGCGACTATTTTCACCAATGCGCATTAATGCCGTTCCAATAATGGCTTCCTCACCATTTTTACTGGCCGCACCGGTTCTCAACTCGCGCCCAACACCGACATCAGCCACATCCCGGATATAAATGGGTGTGCCATCACGGGAGCCAATCACAATATTTTCCAGCTCTGCAGCGCTCAGAATACGACCATCCGATCGGACTTGATAGGCCTCACCACGATTTTCGATATAGCCGGCACCGATGCTCGTATTATTGCGTTCCAAGGCATTAATCAAATCCGACATACTCAGGTGATACGCCAGTAACCGGGTAATATCGGGTTGGATATGATATTGCTTGGCATAACCACCTATCACATCGACACCGGCTACACCTGGCACCGTTTTCACCAAGGGTTTAATGATCCAGTCCTGAACGGTACGTAAATAAGTCGCCTGTTCATTTTGACTCTTGAGGACCTGTCCTTCAGGTGTCAGATAGCTGCCATCAGCTTGCCAACCGGCCTGCTCGGCCTTTAGTTCTGCCCCCACACCCTGAGGATGAGCGAACTCCACCGACCACATATAAATTTCACCAAGACCGGTTGCGATTGGCCCCATTCGGACATCAACTCCGGGTGGAAAATTAGCCCGCGCATCACCCAGACGTTCAGTCACTTGCTGGCGCGCGAAATAGATATCCACATCATCCTGAAACACCGCAGTGACTTGTGCAAA
>RFQK01000184.1 GCA_009925045.1 Methylococcaceae bacterium | reverse complement strand
TCATCACCGTCAAAGCTCATATCAAAACCCGTCGCATGCGGTAATTGTTTAATAATCAGGATGATTCCTATAGCAGCCAACATTCCTTTGATTACCGAGCTGGGAAAAAAAGCGGCAATCAAACCTGCCTTCATATAGCCGAATATAAGTTGGATGACCCCAGCCAACATAACGGCCAATGAGAATATGGCAAAACCACCCGATTGCTCTATACCATTTGCCACAATGACGGTAAGACCTGCAGCCGGCCCAGAAACACTCAGATGCGAGCCACTCACCCAGGCCACCACAACCCCACCCACAATGCCGGCAATCACACCGGAAAACAGCGGCGCGTTAGACGCTAGGGCGATTCCCAAACATAAGGGTAAGGCCACCAAAAACACCACTACACTGGCGGGAAAATCTGCTAACAGGGTCTTTAGCCCATAACGAGAACCATCCATATCCACCTCCTCTATTCTGCGTAACGATAGATAGGGCTGATCTCGGTTTTATGGTCCAGCGTAATCAGTTCATTCAAAAGCCCATCCTGTAAACCATAAACCCAACCATGCAATGAAGGTCTATGCCCATGTTTCCAAGAGGATTGAATGATAGAGGTATGAGCTAAACGATAAACCTGTTCAATGATATTGAGCTCTATTAAGCGATCGGTTTTTTTTCGCGGATCAATCGTTTCCAGTTCTTCCTGATGCAAGCGATACACATCTTTGATATGTAGAAGCCATTTGTTGGCAATCACCAAATCCGCTTTCTGGGGTTGTAAAGCAGCCTGAACACCGCCACAACCATAATGGCCACAAACAATGACATGCTTTACTTTAAGTACCGATATTGCATATTGCAAAACACTTAGACAATTAAAATCAGTCGTAATGACTTGATTAGCGATATTACGGTGAACAAAAATTTCACCCGGCTGAGCATTGACGACTGTTTCAGCAGGCACTCGACTATCCGCACAACCAATCCAAAGCGTTTCAGGACGTTGTTCTTTCGCTAAGCTAAGAAAGAACTCAGGATCTTTAGATTTTATATTCTCAGACCAGGCCTTATTTTCCAGTAATAATTTACTTGGTGTTTGCATAAGATTACCTCATTGATAGTTGATTAATTAAAATAATATCGTATCGATACCACTGTATCAACTTCGATTGTCAGAACCTAAAAAATGTCTACTATGTTCGCGCAATGGATGAGAGCAGAAACTCCAAGCCCGGAGCTTGAAAAGATAAAACGATATCAGGCAACAATCCAAAAATAACAATCAGAACCATTACAGCAATCAACAGAATAGTCTCGTGCAATTTAAGATCATCAGACAAAAATAAGGCTTGATGCCGGACCGGTCCCCAGAAGGCTTTTTTGAGAAAACTGACACTGTAAATTGCAGCTACAAAACTGCCTAACAACATAACACCTAGCATGACTGGAAAAGTTTTTGCGACGCCTAGTAACAACATCGCTTCAGCAATGAAACCACTGGTCCCAGGCAAGCCCAGACTTGCAAATATCAAACCAAAGAATACTAGGGTAAATTTGGGCAAAGGCTTTGCAAGCCCCCCTAAGTGAGTGAGATCATTACTGGCGAAACGCTTTTCAAGCATTCCGGCCATTAACATTAGGCTAGCTGAAATAAGTGCAAAATTGAGCATTTGCAAACCCGCACCCTGCCATGCCTGCTGATTGAATGCCAATAGAGCCATAAATACCAAAGCCACATGACTAACACTGGAATAGGCCAACAAAGCCCGTAAATTTGTCTGTCTAATGGCAATTACACCGGCATAAAGCACACTCACCATTGCCCAGACCGCTAAAATTTCCTGAAAATGCATTAACGCCTGCGGGACCAATGGAATCAATAATCGGATCATTCCAAACAAACCTAACTTCATTCCGAACAGCAATGCTGTCAGAGATGGAGAGGCGTTCAACGCAACCAGCGGAAGCCAGTTATGAAAGGGTGGTAAAGGCGCTTTTATGGCAAAAGCCAGTAACCATAAAACCAATAAGCCATATTGTTCTGATTCTGTTAAATGCAAAGTGGCTAAAGATTGCAAACTAAAGCTAAATTCACCCGCATGCTCTGCAAGATAGCGAATCTCTAGGCATGCAATCCCAATCAATAACAGAACACCACTCAATAACATCATCAGTGTGTACTGGGTTGCCGCCTGGCGGCTTTGTGCTCCGATTCCGAATTGAGCAATCAGCAACATAACCGGAACCAAACTCAATTCCCAAAAAAAGAAAAACAACATAAGATCATCTGCCAACAATATACCCATGCTCAGAGCTTCAAAAAGTAACAACAAAGCATAATAAGTAATCGCCCAGACTTTTATCGACCAAGGCTTCTTGAAGATAAGCACGCCCAACACACCCAACAGCGGCCAAAATAGACACATAGACAACCAAGGCCAATCAACGCTCATGGTGACCTCCATTGGTATGACTGGAATGATGACGAACATAACGTTCACCAATTTCACTAGCCTCCTGATCTATAAACCTCAACCAAGGCGTGGTGTAAAAACCGGTTGCTAACAAAATACCGCAGATCACACCAGCAATAACGCGTTCCTGAATCACAGGATGATGGATACTGCTTGCTGGTTTGACAGCCCTGCGTTGCTCGGTGATAAACAAACGCTGAAAGGCCCAAAGCAAAAAACCTGCTGCGATAACATTTCCTAACAGAATGGCAATGGCAATTAACCAGCCATGCTCTTCAATACTCCCTTCGATAAGCAAATGTGCCGCATCAAAACCAGGCGTTCCAGGCATCACCATGGTGCTCAGGGCTGACATCATAAATAACAAGGCTATTGTTGTATTAGTGTCGAACAAAGCACCTAATCTTGGCAGATAAGAGGTCCGGGTGCGCTCGTAAATCAAGCCAATACTGAAAAGCATACCTGCAGTCGCCAGACCATAGGCGATTGACAACAAAATACTGCCTTCCAGAGCAAAATCATTGAATGAAAAAACTCCAATGATTAACATCCCAGTTTGACTGACCACCGCAAAAGCCATTAAACGCCGAATATTAATTTGCATCAGCGCCAATAAAGCACCATAAAAGATCGCCATTAATCCTAAACTAATGACAAACAATTCCCATTGTTCTGCGGCAGCAGGAACCAGGGGCAAAATGAAGCGTATAACCGCATAAATGCCCAACTTAAGACCCGTGATAAAAATTGCCACACTGGCCGCAGTTCCATGTTCAGCCAAAACCGGTAACCAGGCATGAAACGGAAACAGTGGCATACGAATCGAAAATGCAAAAAACAGCAAAATAAAAATAAGCGCCTCATGCTGAA
>RFQK01000183.1 GCA_009925045.1 Methylococcaceae bacterium | reverse complement strand
GCGAGAACAACTTTTAGGATTAAACGGCAACTGCGGCACATCAATCAGCACTGTCACCTGCTTGCCATGCTGGATCAACAATTCCAGCGTAGTCGCCAAGCCGGTTTGCATTTGTTGCCAACGCCGTTTATCCACCTGAGGATAAGGCAACTCACCCTGATCAACATCCAGAGTTTTTGGATACTCCAATCCCAGCCACTTATTCATAAAAAAAGCGATGACAACCGTTTTAATCTGGGGCTGTTGTTTAAGCCAATTCAGAATGTGCAGGGTTTTAGTCTGACAGGCCTGATCGAGCAAGTCAGCAGCTAGAAACGGACAATTGGTGGAGCCTAGCAACATCCAGTTATGATCCACATCAGCGTCCACCAAGCCCCAGAACTTATCTTCGGCATGACTGTCACCTAAAATAACCGAGTCAACAGTTCCCGGCTTGCCTTGATAGCAATAATCAATGGGGCTATCTGCAGGTGCATGAACGCTGCTCGGACACGGGCTGTAGCCCATATCCTTGGTATTCACAAACACAAATCCCAGATTACCAACCGCTACCTGACGTTGTTTATACCCCTGATTGATTACCGCTGAATAGCCAATAGCCGCCATTACCAGCATTAGCACTAACAAAACTGGCGCGACTTTGCTGGATTTGAAAACACCAAACCTGATCGGATGCTCAAGCAGACGATAAGTCAGATAAGCCAAAATAACCGCAACAGCCAGGCCGGCAATAATCAAACCCTTGCTCAGATTTTCACCCTTGACGATATGTAAATAGGATAGAACCGGCCAGTGCCACAAATACAAGGGATAACTGATGGTGCCAGTAAACACCAGTAAGCGATTCTCAAACACAGCGCTTTTGAGTCTGTTAGCGGGTGAAATCAAAATCCCAAATGCCGCCAACACAGGTAAGGCGGCTATCCAGCCCGGAAAATTGCTGTTATCGATCAGAACCAGAGCCAATACTAACAAAACCAGTGCGAGCAAGGTCTGCAACCAGGGCGCGATGAAATCGAAACGGTGTTGACCAATCGAGAAATACGCCAAAGCACCAATCGCCAGCTCCCAGGCACGATTGAACGGCAAGTAAAAAGCCGCTTCCCGATCGTATTGCACATAGACAACTTGCACGACATAAAACAGCAGCACAAAAACCAGAATCGCCGAGGATATTTTTGCGCGCAGCTGTTTTAACAACAGCACTAATATCAGCGGCCAGACGATATAAAACTGTTCCTCAACCGCCAACGACCATAAATGCAATAAAGGCTTAGTGGCGGCGGCATTGTCAAAATAGCCGGTTTCCGCATACAAAATAAAATTGGAAACGAAAAAGGCACTGCCAATAAGGTGCTGACCCAGCTGTTTTAATTCATCCGCAAACAAAGACTGCCAGGCAAAAACACTTACCGCAACCAGAACCAGAAGCAAAGCCGGATAAATTCTGCGGATCCGCTTTTCATAAAACCTCAGCAAGGAAAATCGGCCATGTCTGTAATCTTGATCAATCACCCCCGAGATCACAAAACCGGAGATTACAAAAAACAGATCAACACCGATAAAACCACTGGGTAACAGTTTCTCAAAAGCATGAAAAATGATGACCAGTACAATCGACAAACCGCGCAAGCCATCGATGTCTTTTCTATAATTCAAGGCCATAGTTCAGATGATTATTTTTTCAGATGATTATTTTTTCAGTTAATACAAATCCTGCGGATCAACGTCTAAGGACCATTTGACCGATCGGGATAATTTTAAAGCTTCCAATCTAGGCAACAAGGCATCCAGTAACTGGTGCAAGGCTTGGCGACTGCCGCTTTGTAATAACAACTGATACCGAAATTGTCCGGCTCGCTTAAACATCGGTGCCGTGACCGGACCCAGCACACTCACAGAGGCGGGTGCCAGTGGACAGCATAAAGCCGCCACTTCAGTCAAAAACTGTTCCGGTAATTGCGGCTGATGAGCATGCGCTCTGATCAAAGCCTGAAACGCATAGGGTGGTAAGTGTGACACACTGCGTTCTGCCAGCGCTTGCTCAGCAAAAGCGCGATAGCCGTCCTGCAGCAAAGTTTGCAACAGCGCATGATCAGGATGGCGGGTTTGTAATAATACCCGACCCGGCTTATCCGCCCGACCAGCTCGACCAGCGACCTGCACAATCAATTGCGCCAGACGCTCACCGCTGCGGTAATCAATACTAAATAAACCGCTATCGACATCGAGTAAAGCCACCAGAGTCACCTGTGGGAAATGATGCCCTTTGGCAAGCATTTGCGTACCCAGAATAATCTGCGCCTCACCGCTATGAATTTGCGCCAGATACGCTTCCAGATGACCTTTACGCTGGGTACTATCGCGATCCAGTCGCACCACATGATGCGTGGGGAACAGAGCATTTAAGACTTGCTCAATCCGCTCCGTCCCCATACCTAAGGCGTGTAATTCACCGGTTTTACAAGCAGGACACTGCTTTGGCTGGTGTTGCTCAAAACCACAATGATGACAACGCAACATCTGGTCAGCGGCATGAATCACCAAATTAGCATCACAGCGCAAACAGCGTGAAACCTGACCACAACCATGACAAATCTGCACCGGCGCATACCCCCGCCGGTTCAAAAATAATAAGACCTGCTGCCCCTGCGCCAAAGTATCTTGGATGGCGCTAATGAGTTGCTCGCTTAAGCCGCCTTGAATGCGTTTATTGCGAATATCCAGTAACTGAAAACTCGGCGGCAAAGCCGCACCGGCTCGGGACGGCAAACGCAGCCAATCAAAGCGGCCACGCTGAGCATTTAACAAACTTTCTAAAGACGGTGTTGCCGTTCCTAACACCACCGGAATCGCCAGCCTTTTGGCGCGGGCAATCGCCACATCGCGCGCCGAAAATCTGAACCCTTCCTGCTGCTTGAACGAGGCATCATGTTCTTCATCCAGAATGATTAATCCCGGGCGCTGAAACGGCGTGAACAAGGCCGAACGGGTTCCGAGCATAATTGCCGCTTTACCCTGCTGAAACTGCAACCAGGCTTGCAGACGTTGCTTATCGGTGAGTTTGGAATGATAGGTGACTATGCCAGTAGCAAAACGCGCCCGGAAACGCTGCTCTAATTGCGGCGTCAGACTGATTTCAGGCAACAACACCAACACTTGCAGATCACGGCCTAATGCTTCAGCAATGCTTTGCATATAGACTTCGGTTTTGCCGCTGCCAGTCACACCTTCCAGCAACATGGTGGAAAATTGCCCGAATCGACCAATAATATGCGTAATCGCCTGTTGCTGATCGGCATTCGCGACTAAAGCAGAGGCTGGCAACGCCGGCAAAGCCTGATCAGGCTCTACATCCAGA
>RFQK01000182.1 GCA_009925045.1 Methylococcaceae bacterium | reverse complement strand
CCCGTATGGCAGCCGGTGGACACTTTTTATCGGATATTCTGTGGTCGGGCTATTTGGTGTTTCTGGTCGCTTACGGGCTTTACTATGGCTGGTATCGACGAATCGCCAGACATAGCCAAGCGATTGATCGCTAAGCGATAGATTATCCGCTGAGCTTTCTTGTTGAGCTTGCTATAATATCCGCTCATTATTTAGCGCATGAGAGTTTTGCATGATCCAAGGTAGTATCGTTGCATTAGTAACACCCATGACCGAGGATGGTCAGGTCGATGAAATCAGTCTCAGAAATTTAATTGAATTTCATATTGATCAAGGTACGGATGGCTTGGTGGCGGTGGGTACTACCGGAGAATCGGCTACTTTAGATGAAGACGAACACTGCCATCTGATCGAATTTACGGTTCAATGTGTCAACAAGCGTATTCCTGTTATTGCCGGCACCGGAGCAAACTGTACCCGTGAGGCCATTTCGCTGACACGTCGTGCCAAACAAGCCGGTGCCGATGCCTGTTTATTGGTTACACCTTATTACAACAAACCGACACAAGAAGGTTTGTATTTACATTACCAAGCGATCGCTGAAGCCGTCGATATTCCCCAGATTCTCTACAATGTTCCAGGCAGAACAGCTTGTGATATGTTGCCGGAAACAGTAGGGCGCTTATCCCATATCGACAATATCGTTGGTGTTAAGGAAGCCACTGGCAAATTGGAGCGTGTTAAACAAATCCGTGAACTGACTGGGCCTGAGTTTGCTATTTATACCGGGGATGATGCGAGCAGTCGTGAATTCTGTCTGTTAGGTGGAAATGGCAGTATTACTGTCACTGGAAATGTGGCACCGAAATTGGTTCACGATATGTTAATGGCGGCTATTGCAGGCGATGCTGAGACTGCAGCAGCAATCGACAAAGCACTATTGGCTCTCCATGAGACATTATTTGTTCAGTCCAATCCTATTCCGGTTAAATGGGCTCTGGCTCATATGGGATTGATGCAAAAAGGTATTCGTTTACCTTTAACCTGGATGAGTCAAGAGTACGAGCCAGTTTTAATTCAAGCCCTGCATGCTGCAGGAATCAACTGAGTTTGACCATGAAAGGCTTCGGTTTCCGTTTTTGTCTAGTGTCCATCTGGCTGATGTTAACAGCCTGCAGTACCATCAAATCGTGGTTTCCTGATAAAGAAAGGGATTATCAGTTTCGGAGTGAAATTGCGCCTTTAAATATCCCTGATGACCTTAAGTCAAAATCCAGCTCCACTTTGCCTTTGCCTGTTAGCCGAACGCCACAACAGCTTGCGGGTGAGGCTATTTCTGTAGCTAATGAGCAAGTTAAAAAAATACAAAAGACCGAACCTGCGGAAGCCAAAAATAGCAGCGATACCCTGACGACTAAACAGAACATTCCTGCAAGCGCTGCAGGTGTAAGTAGTTTAATGATTGATCAGGGTCGTGATCAGGCCTGGCGCATGGTGGGTAAAGCGTTGACCCAACAAAAGTTTGAAATTGTTGATAGAAACCAAGATCTTGGGCATTTTTACATTCGTTTCGCGTCTAAAGAAAACGAAAACATTTATGCTAGTGCTTGGGAAGATATTAAATTTATTTTCGGAGATTTTGATGAGAATCAGGACGAATTTCGTATTCGACTCAATGAAATTTCTGCACTGAGTACAGAAGTAACTGTTGAAGATGTGCATGGAAAAGTGCTGTCATCGCAAGTTGCTAATCAAATTCTTAAATTGATTACCGAAGGTATCAATGGGACGAATGCCTCTGGTTCTTCCCAGCAAAATCAATAACTTATTACCTTTCGATTAGGCATTTTGCTTAGTGATCGAAACTTTATTGCTATTCCCTTAAGGCTCGCTATGTTGATAATTCCAGGTTCATCTGCTCTTTCAAGTTTCCGTCTGGACAAATTGTTGGCAGAATTACAACGTTTAGATAGTCGAATTTCTGCTGTAAGCGCTCGTTATCTACATTTTGTTCAGCTTGATTCAGATCTATCCACTCATCATCAGACCTATCTGAATAGTCTGCTTAATTATGGTTATGCTGATCCTGTTCCCGAACTGGATGGCGGCAAACTGTTAGTCATTCCCCGGGCAGGCAGTATTTCACCCTGGTCCAGCAAAGCCAGTGAAATTGCGCAACGTTGTGGCCTGACTGAGGTGGTTCGCATAGAACGTGGAACCGAATATGTATTGCAAGGTGTCAGTCAACTTAACCAGCAAGATTTGCTCAATCTGGGTCATTTACTGCATGATCGTATGACCCAACAATTAGTCGTTCATTCAGAGCAAATTACGCTTTTTGATCAGCATCAACCACAACCACTCGAGCAGATTAGCTTGATTGAAAATGGCAAACCGGCATTGATTGAGGCGAATATCCGTTTAGGTTTAGCCTTGTCGGATGATGAGATTGACTACTTAACCAGCAGTTTTCAAAAACTGGCACGTAATCCAACCGATGTTGAGTTAATGATGTTTGCTCAGGCGAACTCTGAACACTGCAGACATAAAATATTCAATGCCAGCTGGACTATTGACGGAGAAGATCAGGCAAAATCTTTGTTTGCGATGATTCGTAATACCCATCAGCTCAATCCTCAGGGTGTGCTTTCGGCTTATAAAGATAATGCTGCCGTTATGGCAGGCTCCACAGCGCAAGTTTTCTTGCGTGATCCTGACAGCATGCAATACACCTATACTCAAGAGCCAGCCCATATCTTGATGAAGGTAGAAACCCATAATCATCCCACCGCCATTTCGCCTCATCCGGGTGCTGCGACGGGTTCGGGTGGCGAGATTCGTGATGAAGGTGCTACGGGCCGTGGTTCTGCGACCAAAGCCGGTTTAACCGGTTTTAGTGTCTCGCATCTGCGAATTCCTGGGTTTGAACAAGCCTGGGAAACCGATAATGGGAAGCCGGAGCGTATTGCATCTGCCCTTGATATCATGTTGGAAGGGCCAATAGGCGGGGCTGCATTCAATAATGAATTTGGTCGGCCTAACATCACTGGTTATTTCCGTAATTTTGAACAAAATTCCGAAACCGGGGATGTGAATCAATTCAGAGGCTATCACAAACCCATCATGATCGCCGGAGGCATGGGTAATATCCGACCTATGTTGGTCGAAAAGAACAGTATTCCGCCTGGTTCTCTGATCATCATTCTAGGTGGTCCGGCGATGTTGATTGGTTTAGGTGGTGGCGCAGCTTCCTCACAAACATCCGGTGAAGGTGCCGCTGAGCTGGATTATGCATCCGTTCAGCGTGAAAATCCGGAAATGCAGCGTCGCTGTCAGGAAGTCATTAACCGTTGTAACGCCTTAGGCGAAAAAACGCCCATCATCTCTATTCATGATATTGGTGCGGGCGGA
>RFQK01000181.1 GCA_009925045.1 Methylococcaceae bacterium | reverse complement strand
CCATCGGATCCGTACCTTCACGAGGAATCTGGTATTGAAACGCATATTGATGACCAATCCCAATAACCGGAATACCCTGTTGCTTAGCAGCCCAGGCAGTCACCGGTTCAAAATCACTAATCACATAATCATAGCCACGCAAATCCAATGAACGGATATCTTTGATCAGCGTAATCGGTTGGGATTCTAAAACGGTTTTTAGATAGGAGACCTGTCCTTTATTGGTATTAAAGGTCAGACCCGACTTGACTTGATAATCGCCAAATATTTCCATATCAAAATATTTGTCTGCAGGACGACCCGTAAACTGGAATTTAACTTCAAAACCCGCTGCTTTTAGGGCTTTCGCCATAACCCTGGCGCGCGTGATATGTCCATTGCCTGTACCTTGAACACCATAAAATATTCTTGTCATCAAATTTACCTTTAGCAATAACGCCAATGCCCGGCGTCTAGGCTCGATGACTAGAATAAGACAGTGATATGACAGCTAAATGACGAAGATTTGATGAATTAAGACAGCGGAAATTTGCTTAGAAAACAGCCGCCAGCTGGCTGGCGACTGTCAGACAGGTCTGGATTAAGCGGCGAAATTAGCGTTAGCAAAATCCCAGTTAACCAATGCCCAGAATGCTTCTAAATATTTTGGACGCAGATTACGGAAATCAATGTAATAAGCGTGTTCCCAAACGTCACAAGTCAAAATGGGAGTTTGACCCGCTGTTAAAGGGCAACCCGCATTGCTGGTGCTGACCAATGCCAGACTACCGTCAGCATTTTTGACCAACCATGCCCAGCCTGAACCAAAAGTGGTCACTGCAGTTTTGGTGAACTCTTCTTTGAATTTATCAAAAGAACCAAAAGTCGCATTAATCGCATCAGCCAATGCACCGGTCGGCTCGCCACCACCATTTGGAGACAGACCATTCCAGTAGAAAGTATGGTTCCAAACTTGCGCAGCGTTATTGAAAATACCACCTGTTGATGTTTTAACGATCTCTTCTAAAGACTTACCTTCAAACTCAGTACCAGGCACCAAGTTGTTCAGATTAGTCACATAAGTCTGATGATGTTTGCCATAGTGGTATTCGATGGTTTCTACTGAAATGTGTGGAGCCAAAGCGTCTTTCGCATACGGTAGAGCAGGTAATTCAAAACTCATGATTTTTCTCCATTTAAAAAAACAACAACTTTAGGCGAGGGCGTACCGCCTAATTACCAAGTATTATAATCAAGAATTACCCCCTCAACAATGCAGCATTTGGAATAGGATTTACTAAGCCTCAGGATTAGAACCGCGCTCCGACTTCCAAAACCACATTTGATACAAACTCATTAAAATTTGCATACCCATCGACAAGCCCATCAATGCACCACTTAACACCACTACATAGGCAAACCCGGCGTTGGTTTTAGTTAAAAACCACGACACCACATCCAGTAACATAGCCAGAAAGGGGATGATGACTGCGATCCGTTTTACGTAAAGATTCATCTCGCACAGCAGAAAAATTTTACCGATCAAATACAAGATGAAGGCTATCCCAAATAAATGAATATGTGAGACCTTGACCAAGGAGGAAACCGGTGCACCTCCGGAATGCGCAACTTCGGCTACGCTTTTGAAATTGGTTAAATCAGGCAAGGAGGGATTGACTGCTGGCGTGTGACAAATAATACAATCCCGATTGAGTATAGGTGCAATCATCTGATCATAACCGGCCTCTTCGGCACCTTCGTTTATCCATTTCAGGATAACTTCTTTATCACTCTTGTATTTGAGATTAGGCTCCATGATACCGCTGATGGCGGTGCCCAAGCGAGTCTGCTCTTTAGAACCATGGTATTGGATAACAATATCTTGAATGGTCAGACCGGGTTTTCCATCACGTCCTTGATGGGTGTAGTACATATTCACCAACGCCATCAGATAACCAAGACCAATAGTCAGTAAAAACACGGTATTGAGAATCTTCTCACTGATCGAAATATCGCTAAAGCGGGCGTAGTGCATACTCATGATGTATTCCCTATCTATCAATCATTGGTTACCATGATACCGAATGCCGGGCCCAGCGCCCAGCGCTTCTTAACTGCAACTTCAGATGATTCAATGCGGACATGGCCTTAGAAATCGAACACAAATTCCTGTTAGCCAATGACGATTGGCGCCAGGAAATAGACCACTCCATTTATTACAAACAGGGCTACCTGAGTAATAACCCCATGACTTCGGTCAGAGTCAGAATTTCCGCTGATCAGGCCTGGATTAACATCAAAAGCGCGACGATTGGCAATCATCGTCATGAATTTGAATATGAAATCCCACTCGAAGATGCGCAACAACTTCTTGATGAACTGTGTCACCAACCTTTAATCGAAAAAACTCGACACTTTGTTCACCGTCAACAGCATGTATGGGAAATCGATGAATTTAAGGGCGATAACGCCGGCTTAATCGTGGCCGAAGTTGAATTATCGACCCTGGAGGAACACTTTGATAAGCCAAGTTGGCTAGGTTTAGAAGTCACTGAAGATTTGCGTTATTACAACAATAATCTATGCAAAAATCCTTTTAAAAACTGGAATAAGTAACAATAAGTTAGACAATATATTGAAATGTAATCTAGCTTGGATTATATTTAATGTATGAATAAAACTACTGTTGTTGTTTTTTTGTTACTTTTTAGCTTACCGCTAAGAGCTTCCGAGCTGGCTACCTCAATTGCCAACCTTGAGAGCGCTTGGGCGCAAACCTACTATTTGACCAGTGAACACCAGCAAACCCAACAGTTTCCAGTACTGCTGGAAAGAGCCAATGCTTTGGCCAAACAACACCCGCAAGCAGCCGAACCCAAAATTTGGCAAGCCATTATGCTATCAACCCTTGCAGGCCATCAGACCTCTTTAAAAGCCTTAACCACGATTAAAGAAGCCAAAATTCTGCTGGAAGAGGCGATTAATCTGAATCCAAAAGCACTGGACGGTGCTGCCTATGTCACGCTAGGCACGCTTTACTACATGGTTCCCGGCTGGCCGATTGCCTTTGGCGACAATCAAATTGCCGAACGTTACTTAAAAACCAGCTTGCAAATCAATCCCAATGGCATTGATGCCAACTACTTTTATGCGGATTTTTTGATCCAGCATGGTCGCGCCAATGAAGCCGAACCCTATTTGAAAAAAGCCGCTGAAGCGCCCATTCGCAAACAACAAGTTTTAGCCGACAGTCGTATGCAAGAAGATGCCCGCCAGGCTTTACATCACGCGAAATCGCACGAAAGCGAATACCACCGCTTTTTATCCGTATTCAACACTGTAAGTGAATAAGGGCATGGCCCTATGCATTTAATTCGCGGCCTCAGCCATCTCGACCTACTTTCAGAGGGTTGCGTCCTCACCATAGGTAATTTTGACGGA
>RFQK01000019.1 GCA_009925045.1 Methylococcaceae bacterium | reverse complement strand
TCGGGGTGAGCAGACTGTCTTTCAAAGCGCATTAAATAGGGTTCTAGCAAGGCAAATAACGGCTGTGAATAGCGATTTAAGGGCGCTGCCAAGGCCAGAGAGCCGGCTACCGCCAGACTAATAATGGCTTGCCATTCTGTCGCCAGAAGGCCCGCTCCAGTTATTGCTTTGGTGGTAATTAAGGCGAATTCCGAGTAGGTGGTGAGGCTTAGAGAAGAAATAAAGGCCGTGCGGACCCTAAGACCTGAAATCAGGTATAAAACGAAGAACATGATGCCTTGTAACGGTAATAAGGCCAGTAGCATCCCCGCTTGGTAGAGTTGGTCATGGTTAGGCAGTTCATTCAGACCAATTTGTAAAAAGAAAGCGACCAGAAAAAGCTCTTTTAGACTCCATAGCCGATTAGACAACTCTTCCGTTTTGGTGTGATGGGCTAACATCAAACCGGTCAGCAACGCACCGAGATCGGCGGTAATACTCAGTTTTTCCGCCAATACTCCACCACTGATGGCCATGGAAACACCTAATAACAGATTCAGTTCAGAGTTTTGGCAGGCAGACAGCAGACGATGTGCCAGTGGTCTTAACAAGGGCAGTAATAAAATAGCTAAAGACCAGGGACTGGCCTGTTTGCCTTCAGTCCAGGCCAGCAAGGCAACCGCGACAATGTCTTGTAAAATCAAGATACTCAGAATATCACGGCCATGTAGCGAGGATAATTCACCGTTATCTTCCAGCGCTTTAATTGCAAAAACGGTGCTGGAAAAAGCCAGACTGATACCTAGCAAAAAGCCACCGGTGACATGCTGATTCAGCCAGAAAAATACGAGTCCCGAGACCACGGCCATCAACAAGACATGCAAGCCGCCGACTGTCAGTACTTCTCGACGGAGTAACAGGCTGGGTTTAAGTTTTAAACCGACACTAAACAGCAGTAACTGAATACCAATTTCAGCCAGATGACTCAGGCTTTGCAGAGGCGGAATCTGCATGGCATGTAACACATAGCCGGCAATCAGGTAACCGACCATGGGAGGCAGTGAAAATTTGCTGACAATCAGACCGCTCAGGAAAGCCGCAGCAATCCAGATAAGTTCAAGCACATCCATGAAGTATGTTTATCTCGTTTAAGCTACAGAGGGTTTAAGCATCGAGGTTTTGCCGACCATAATATCCACGGCTTTTAGCAAGCGCTTGAATACCGAGTCCTGACAATAGGGTATACCATGTTTCTCACACAAGGCTTTTACCTGAGGTTGTAATTTCTGATATTGGCTTAAAGGCAGGTCAGGCCAAAGATGATGTTCGATTTGGTAATTCAGCCAGCCATAAAAAAAGTCGTTGGCATTGGAGCCTGTTGGGTAATTGACCGATCCTAGAATCTGCCGCAAATAAAACTCGCCCTTGCTGTTGGATTTGTCATTAAAGCCCATCACATCGTCACCAGCATGATTGGGCATCATGACTAAGAAGCTGTGCATATTGGTAAAAATTTCGGCGAGCACAGACGTTAACAAGACATTGCTTGCCGCTGTGACACCTAAGGGCAAAAACAAAGCCGGAATCAGCAAAAAACGATAGGCCATATACGGCGCAATACTGTTTAGCCACAGTCCGCGACCTTGCTGACTACGTAAGCTCCAGGCATCCAGTCGGTTCATGCTGGGAGCCGCCTGGTGTTGCAAATGAAACTGGCGGATCACCAGTTCCTTGTGAGTACGCGGGGTGTAATAACTCAGTTTCCAGATCCCGGAAAAAAAAGCCACGATCAAATAACGTGACCACATGGGTAGGCGTGACTGACGCAACCATTGCATATTGTGTTCAGCATTATTGGGGTCAGCCGTTTCCCCTAAACGATAATGATGCATTTCGTCATGTTCATGGTGCCAGCCGGCCGGCGTCATCCAGTCTGGCCAGTCAAGAAAACGGCGCCAGCCTTTAGCAAACCCCTTGCTTTGATAATGCTGGGGCGCTTGTTTGATTTTGTCGTACCCCCGGTGTTGAATCGGATGCGCGACCTGTGTCCAGCGAGTGAAATTACCCTGGCTGATCAAAAAAGCAGAAACCGGATTTGGGACTAGCCAGGCTGTGGCGTAGCCCAAAAATGTGCTGGCTTTGCCCCAAAGCTCCATCCGTCTCATATGTTGATAATCGGCAGGCCCTATATCGGCAAGTGCAGTCTGATAGAGTTGGTGAATGTCTTTTGCAAGTTGTTCGCGATTAACGGCCTGATAACTGGAAATACTCAAAATATGACCTCTGTGAAAAATGCGGGGCTCAGTTAATCGGCATGATTAAAGCGTGACTATCAAGCCGTTCATCCAGCGATTGAGGATTCGTGCTTTTTTAGTAAATGATTGCTGAGAATTGGCGTGAATTATAAACTTTTCGATAGGGAGTGAATGGAATTTTCGCTGTTTACAGGACCAGACGCTTAAAATAGAAACTTCACAATTTTCTGGTGGTCAACAGCATTTATGTACGATATCCAAACCTTTAGCTATTTTGATAGTTTTGGTCTGAGTCCTCTCCTGGGGCTGCTTTTGTTAGTAGGCCTATTCATCATTTTTAATGCCATTTATTTCATTCCTACGCTGATCGCCTTTAACAAGGGCCACAGAAATCGCTGGGTCATTTTTGCGATCAACTTTGCTTTGGGCATGACAGGTTTAGTCTGGATACTGCTTATTATCTGGGCTCTGGAAAAGATTGATGATCCTCAGTAGGGCTAAATAGGTTGATAGTTTTCATCTATTGATTTAATAAAAACAATCGATTTTTCTAGGTAAGCTGTTCGCGGCACACTGTTCCCCGAGTCGAGAGTGCAAGTAACTTTCGGCGGATAACATCACTTAACGGGAGAACAACCATGAAAACTTTCACAATTATTTCAATGATTGCGGCAATGGCTGCATCCACTCATGTGTATGCGCATGGTGATCATGCCACCATGGATCACGTGCAGAATCACCAGATTACCGAAGTGCTCTATGACAATCCGGCGTTTAATCGCGGTATTCATAGTTATCCGAATTACATAGAGACTCAACAATGGAATCAGCAAGAAATCTTTTATGTCGATAAAGCTTCAGGTCCTGCTATTTATAGTTACCCCGAGCGCAAAGGTTGAATGTGGTCGTGAGTCAGTGGTCCCAGAGCCAATCTGCTTTGGGACTACTGTTACTGTGGCAGTGAGGGTTTAATCGCTTGAATCTTCGCAACAGAGGTTTGAATCAAGCCTTTTAAGGTGTTGATTAATTGGGTTCTTGCTGAGGTTTTTCGCCAAACCAGACCAATAGTTCTTTGGGGTGGAAAATCAAAAGGAATATAGCGAATATGAGGATCCTCTCGCAGCGTAATCTTGGGCATAAAAGTAATACCTGTTCCTGCGCAAACCATCTGTCGGAGCGTTTCCAGACTCGTAGCCCTGAGGTCTTGCTGTTCATCAAGGCCATGTATTTGGCAAACCTGTAAGGCATGTCCGCGCAAACAATGGCCTTCATCCAGAAGTAACAAACTTTCGCCCACCAGATCAGCTTGTTCAACCTGAGACTTTTCAGCCAAAGGATGATCACTGGCAACCGCTAAGAAAAATTCATCCGCAAATAAGGCTACTGAATCGAACAGTTCCTCCTCTATCGGTAATGCCAGCAGCGCCATATCCAGCTCACCTTTTGATAACAGCGAGATAAGTTGTTCAGTTTTTTCTTCAACTAAGATCAAGCGAATATTCGGCAAACACGCTCTGATCAAAGGCACCAAGGCTGGAAACAAATAAGGGGCCAGGGTCGGAAAAGCGCCCAGACGTAAACTGCCCGCGAGGGGGTCTTGAGCCGTTGCGGCAATTTGTTTGATGTTTTGGGTTTCTTCCAGAATTCGTCTGGCAGATTCGACGATGGCAGCACCGGCCTGCGTGATCAACACTTTCTTATTGCTACGCTCAAATAATTGCACCCCCAAACTTTCTTCGAGTTTTTTGATTTGCATACTCAAAGTGGGTTGACTGATAAAACATCGTTCGGCTGCCTGTCCAAAGTTTTGAAGATCTGCTACTGCAACAATGTAGTGTAAATCTCTAAGGTTCATATCAGTTGGATTGTAAGTCCGGTGTCCAGTTATCGCTTTCATGGTGTAAGAGTAATAAATAACCGCGCTCGTTTTCACAGGGGCTCATATTCAAACTGAAACCTGAGCCCAATTTAAACTCTGTTGCATCACTGCCCACATTGGTGATTTGCTGACTCCATTGCTGGAAAGCGCTTAATAGTTTGCTGGGGAGTGAGTCATTAATACCCGCGCAAGGTAGCAGTGCAAACTCTTGGCTAAAGTGATTTAGCCACTGCTCGGCTGCGGGTGTCAGCCAGTTAATAATGCCTTGGTTATCGACGACCAGGGCCGCAAAATCGTTATGATGAATCAGTTGTTCTGCTCGCAAGCGATTTCGGGTTTGTTGCAGATGAACTTCTATGCGTGCCAGAACTTCCGCCGGGCGAATTGGTTTAACAATATAATCCAGTCCACCCTCACTGAAACCGCGTAATAAATCGTCTAGTTCGCTGAGTCCGGTCATAAACAGCACGGGAATGTCCAGAGTGTCAGGATTAGATTTCAAACGATTGCAAGTCTCAAAACCATCGATGCCCGGCATGATGACGTCAAGCAAGATGATGTCGGGTTTGCTGTAACTGATTTGCTCAATTGCTGACAGACCATCCGTGGCTACCAGAACGCGATACTGAGCTTCGGATAGGGTGTCGGATAACAAGGCTAAATTGGCCGGTGTATCATCGACAATCAGAACGGTGCCTTTGGGATTATTCATAATCTAGGCGTTCCGATTTGCTGCAGCGAGGATTTGACGAATTTCTGTCACTTTAAAGGCCTTAATCATTTCTAAAATAGTTTGGAAGAATCCATCATACTCCGGGTGGCTGGTCATGAGATTTAGAACATGAGATTTTAGGCCTAACATATCCCCAATTCGGGCGAAAATTTCGCAGCTTTCCAGCAAGTCTTCGGGGGGAATAGCGATGTCTGACTGAGCATCAGGGATGACCGATTCAAACTGTGGCTGAATATAAATCCAGTCAAGATTTAACCAAGTACCAATACGATCCAGTAAGTCGGTTGGGTTGATTGGTTTCGGCAGAAAATCATTACAACCCGCATTGATGGCGGCTACGCGGTCATCTGCATAAGCATTGGCACTGACAATCAGAATCGGCGAGCTGATTTCGAGTTTACGGAGCTGAGAGGTGGTGTCGATACCGTTCAGGCCTGGCATGGAAATGTCCATGATAATCAGGTCGGGACGTTCACGCATGATTTTAAACAAACAGTTTTCTCCCGAACTGGCTTCACAAATAATAAAACCCAAAGGCTCGAGAATGTCGATTAATAATTGTCGTTGCGATTTTTGATCATCAACCAGCAAGATTTTGCGTCTGGAACCTTGATAGCCAATGATAGTGTCATCGCGCTTTTCAGAGGCCGAAACATGGACACTGGGTAAGAGTAATTTCACGCTAAAAGTAGTGCCTTGCGCGAGTTTGCTGTCTACGGTTATCTCACCGCCCATCACCTCAGTTAGCGTTTTACTGATCGTCAACCCCAGACCACTGCCGACAGCATTGCCAGCGTTAGCGCTGGTCAATCGTGTAAAAGGCTGGAAGATTTGTTGTAATTGATCAGGTGCAATGCCAACACCGGTATCAATGATTTGAAAAGTTGCGACCCCGGCGCTATAAGCAATCTTTAAACTGACTGAACCATTTGGCGTGAATTTAATCGCATTGCTCAGCAAATTGATGAGAATTTGCCCCACCCGTTTTTCATCGCCTCGAACCCAACGCGGTAAGCGGTTAACTACGATGCAACTGAACAGCAAGCCTTTGCTTTCAGCCTGAACGCTGAAGGTGTGTTCTAAATGTCGAATCAAGCTGGAAAAGTCGATGGTTTGATACTTTAAATCAAATTTGCGGGCTTCGATCTTGGCAATATCCAAAATATCTTCGATTAAATCGGATAAATGCTCACTGCTGCGTTTTAAGGTTTCAACTGCCTGTTTTCTGTGAGCAGGAATCTTGGGATCTTGATTAAGAATATGAGCATAACCGACGATACTGTTTAAAGGGGAACGGATCTCGTGACTCATATTGCTCAGAAAACGACTCTTGGCTTGGTTAGCCGCTTCAGCCATGCGAATTGCATCTTGTAACTTACTATCGGTTTTTTGATGCTCAGCAATCTCTTCCAGTAACAACTGGGTTTGTTTATGCGTTTCCTCTAATGCTACCTTGCGGCTTTCTTCATTGAGAATAATCCACCAAGTCCCCAGACCCAAAAACACCAGCAACGAGGCGTATATCTTTAAGAAGTTATTAAAAATAAGATCGAAGCTGCCATGATTGTTTTTAGTCGCCAGCAAGTCCTGGTAATAAATAATGCTGATAAAAATCCCCGTCAGCACAGCCAAAAAACTGAACAACATCAGAAAACGTAAGATTCGCGTTTTAGCACGATGGCTAAGCAGGGCAGAAGGCCATGTCTTCGGATTCGAAATGATTTTCACAGATAGAACAGTTTTGGGAATGCTGCTCATGTTGTGTATGGTGTTCTCGAATAATGTAATGACGGCTTTTAGTAATTAAGGCAATCAAAGGAACCAGAATAAAACTCAAGCCCAGCGCAATGAAGGCCGAAAAGGCTTGCGGATATGCGCCAAACAAGCCCAGATAAGCCAGAATTGACAGTGTCGAAGCCCAAAAAGTAGCGAAAATTCCGACCGGATTAAGATCTGCCAAATAAGCCCGCTTGAATTCAATTTGTTTGGGGCTAAGACCCAATGGTTTGTTGATCATTAAGTCTGCGGCGACCGAACTGATCCAGGCGATGGAAATGTTGGAAAACAGACCTAGCACTTTTTCTAATGCGCCGAATACCCCAAACTCCATCAGTAATAGCGCAATCATGACGTTGAAAAATAACCAGACCACCCGTCCGGGATGGCTATGGGTGATGCGGGAGAAAAAATTAGACCAGGCCAGCGAGCCGGCGTAAGCATTAGTGACGTTGATTTTGAGCTGACTTAAAACCACAAACAAAGTGCTGACCGCAATAGCCACTTTGGGGTTTTCGAACAGCATGGAATAAGCAACCGTATACATCTGAGTGGGTTCATGGGCATGCGTGGGGCTAATGCCATGTCTAATGGCGAGGTGAGCCAAAAGAGCCCCAGCAAATTGACGTAACATGCCAAAAAAGATCCAGCCGGGACCTGAAATCAATAAAGGTAGCCACCAGCGCCAGGGCCGACGTGGATCGATGTCGGGCATGAAACGTAAAAAGTCGACCTGTTCCCCAATAACAGGGTAAAGGTGAACGAGGCGTAGATTAAGGACGTAAGCGTAGAGCCTATGTAACCGAAACCGGCGCTACGGGTCAGCAAGTCGATATCAATATGGTATTTGGCCGCGTAATAGGTGATAGGAAAGCTGGTGATGAAAATGATCAGACCTACTATCAGAATTGCCCAGCAGGCATTGGTAAAGCCGTAGTTAATCGATAGAAAACCGCCGATGGCCTCCAGGACCAGAAACGAGGTCGAACCAAAAGCTGTGTTGCCAACTATAAAGCCTGACCATTTGCGAAAACTGCGCGGGGCAAAGCGTAAGGCGTAATCTTCCAGAGTTTCGTTGGCAACCAGTGAGTTGTAATCGCGACGAACTTTACTGATGTTCTGATAATGACTGGTTTTCACAATTAGACCACTTGTGGCTGGATTGGCGTGCAGACAGCTTGAACCGCGCTATGCACGCCAATCAAAATTTTGGAAAAAACGTTATTTTCGTTCGTGTCCAATTGTAATGGTTAAGGGATTACCTTGGTTATGAATGATCAGGGTTTTTTGGGTTTCTTCTTCTACCGTGACCGAGGGTTCTGAAACAGTGGGTGTATTCACAGCAGGGACGGGTTTTTCTTGTACCTCGACTCGAATATTGGGGATCCAGTTGGGTTTTATCTGGGTCTGGCTTGGAGTGCCCGATGCTTTGGGCAGAGCCTTGCGAGGCAATTTATCGAGCAAGTCATAGCATAGGGTGCTGAGTCTGTCCGTTAGTTCATGGCTCATGTTGGCTGAGGTTTTTTCCGAGGCTTTGGGGGCGCTGAACGACGCGTTCAGCTCAAAAGAGGCTTCCGGGCGGTCAGTACGGGATAATCGGCAGTTAATCGGTACTACGTCGGCTTTTTGAAAGTCCGGTGAACGTGGATCAGAGTTGCCACTGCTAAACGAAAATCCCGCCGGTGTGCTGCCGAATTTCATCACCCCAACACTCGCCACTAATCGATGGCTAAAGAGTCCCTCTTTTGTATCTAAAGGAAACGACCATTCTTTCAGATTGCTGGCGATGGCGTTTTTGATCTCGGTTGCTTGTAAAACAACAGCAAATTGCTGCAGATTTTGTTCATCCAATTGTAAATCGATGCTGGTGACAGCCTTCTCGGTCACTTCACTTGGAATCTTGGGCGCGGAAATTGCCTCAGAAACCCAGCTATTAGCGCTTAAAAAACTGATGAAAATTAAGAGGCTTAGCTTTGATAGTCTGTTCACGGCGATCTCCTTGGAATGTGTGGCCACTGTACTTTAGACCCTGATTTTCCCTTATACGTCAAATGACTGATGCGTCATCTAACGCATTGTGACGGCTGTTGTGGTTTCGCCACAATAGCCCCCGGCAACCGGCAGAGTCTCGGCTGCTGGTTATTTACTTCTCTTTATTAGGAGGCTTTATGTCACAAGCGAAAAAAACCGCCGGTTTAGGCAGTTATTCTCGAAAGGTCTTATTGGCTTCAGTCACAGCGATGGTAGCCGGTTACAGTGCTCAGTCAGTTGCGGGTGCTACATTCAAAATTGATGATACCAAATGGGTCAGCGTTGGTGCGGGTTTGCGCAGTAGTTTTACGGCTACAGAAAGCGGTGCCGGTGCGACTGCAGACAAATGGAGTAATAATTTTAATCTGGACAATATCCGTTTATACCTGAACGGTCAGATCCATAAGTATCTGAAAGTGGAATTCAATACCGATTGTCAAACCTGTAGCAGTGGTGGTGAAGTGCGGGTCTTAGACGCAATTGGTAAGTTTGAAGTCACTCCTTACGCCAACTTATGGGTGGGTCGTATGCTGGTGCCGGCGGAACGTCGGGAAATGAACGGTCCTTTTTACAGTGCGGTATATCCTATTTTTGGAGCAGGCACACCATTTGAACCCTCGGATCAAAATCTAACCGTGCAATCAAACGGTACTTCAGCGGGTTCTTATGGTCGTGACGACGGTGCCACTTTCTGGGGTGCAGCCTTAGATGGTCGCTTTCAATATGCGGTAGGTTTTTTCCGAGGTCTGCGGGGTGGTGCCAACGTTGATAGCAATATTTTGTACGGTCAGCGTTTTGCTTATAACTTCTGGGAAGTCGAGAAAAACCCTGGTTACTACACCTCGGGTACTTACTATGGTAAAGGTGGTGACATCTTAACCGTAGGCGTTGCGAATCAGTATCAAGAAGATGCTGTCGGTACTACAGCAGGTCCAGGAAGCTTCCGCGGAACCACTGCGGATATTTTATTGGAAAAAGTATTACCCGGCGGTGCGGTTGCTACTTTTAACGGTGAGTACAAAAACTACGGTATTTCGGGTGGCAAGTACGATGCTGGCTGCTCATCTCCGACAAACTGCTTCACTTTGTTCGAAGGCAATGCCTATGACGTGAGTGGTATGTATTTAATCCCACAAAAAGTCGGTATTGGTCAGTTCCAGCCTTACCTGCGCTATGTCAACGTTGCACCGATCAGCACTTCAACCCAAGAACTGTATGAAGGTGGTCTGAATTACATCATTGATGGTCATAACGCCAAAATTTTCTCAGCTTACCAATACGGTGACCGTCTGACCAATGGTGGTCTGAGCTCCAGCCAAATCATGGTTGGCTTTCAATGGCAAATCTAATTTTCTAACTACACAGGAATCATAAGATGAAAGTATTCTCTGCTACATTCCGTAAATTAGCCTTAAGCACTGCGGTGATGTCGTTGGCATTCGCCTCAACATCGGTGCGTGCTGAAGACACCATTAAGGTCGGTGTTTTGCATTCGCTGTCAGGTACGATGGCGATTTCTGAAACTACCCTTAAAGACACCATGTTGATGCTGATTGATGAGCAAAACAAAAAAGGTGGATTGTTAGGAAAAAAACTGGAGCCAGTGGTTGTAGATCCTGCATCTAACTGGCCATTGTTTGCTGAAAAAGCCCGTGAGTTGTTAACCAAAGACAAAGTATCTGCAATTTTCGGTTGCTGGACATCTGTCTCACGTAAATCAGTATTGCCAGTCATTGAAGAATTGAACGGCTTGTTGTTTTACCCGGTTCAATACGAAGGTGAAGAATCGTCGAAAAACGTTTTCTACACCGGTGCTGCGCCTAACCAGCAAGCGATTCCTGCGGTTGATTATTTGATGAATGACTTGAAAGTCAAACGTTGGGTATTAGCCGGTACTGACTATGTTTATCCAAGAACCACCAACAAAATCTTGGAAGCGTATCTGAAATCAAAAGGTGTTGATTCTAAAGACATTATGATCAATTACACCCCATTTGGTCACTCAGATTGGCAAAGTATTGTGGCTGACGTCAAAAAATTCGGTTCAGCAGGTAAGAAAACCGCGGTGGTTTCAACCATCAATGGTGATGCCAACGTACCGTTCTACAAAGAATTGGGTAACCAAGGCATTAAAGCTGAAGATATCCCAGTTGTCGCTTTCTCAGTAGGTGAAGAAGAACTGTCAGGTATGGATACCAAACCACTGGTAGGTCATTTGGCAGCATGGAACTACTTCATGAGCGTGGATAGCACCAAAAACGCGGCTTTCATTAATCAATGGAAAGAGTACATCAAAAACCCAAAACGTGTGACCAACGACCCTATGGAAGCGCACTACATTGGTTTCAATATGTGGGTTAAAGCTGTTGAGAAAGCCGGTACTACCGATCCTGATGCTGTTCAAAAAGCCATTATCGGTGTTGAGTATCCTAACCTGAGCGGTGGCACCTCCAAAATGCTGCCTAATCACCACATCAGCAAACCAGTGTTGATTGGCGAAATTCAAGCGGATGGTCAGTTTGTCACCGTCTGGCAAACCAATAAACTGGTAGACGGTGATGCTTGGTCAGACTTTTTGCCAGACAGTAAACCAATTGTGGCTGACTGGACAGCTCCAATCAGCTGCGGCAATTACAACACCAAAACCAAAAAGTGTTCCGGTCAGAAATATTAATTTCTACTTGAAAACTTTGTAATACATCGTGGAAGCCGACGGCAGCGGATGCTGTCGGCTTTTTCATCAGAACAAGCAAGGAAACTATCTGTGAATGCTTATTCTCATCTTAGATTTTTACGTAACGGCTTTTTAGCCTGTTTATGTTTGTGTTTCTCGTCCTCGCTGATGGCAGAGGGTTCTTTGGCTGAATTATTAGATGCCTTCCGCACCGGTGGTATGCAGGATAAAGAAGCGGGCCTGGATAAATCTTTATTGTCCAAAATTAATGTTAACAACCGAATTCGTACACTGCTGAAAAAAGGGATTGCGCTTCAGCAGTTAAATGTCGCCGATGACAAAACCCGCTTGGCGGCCGTTGAGACGCTGGGGAAATTAAGTGATCCGGCTACTGTAAAAGTATTAACTGATCGTCTTTTAGTTGAAACGAATCAAGGCGTGCTGGAAGCGATTCGTCGATTGGTTTTAATTGATCAATTACAAAATGGCAACAAGGACGAACGTATCAAAGCTATTGATACCCTAAAGGAATTTAACAGTCAGGAAGTCGTTAACCAATTGCAGGCTATGACCGAAAAAGAAGGTGAGAGCTTTAAGGAAAACGATACTGATATTCGTAATCTAGCCTCAGCGGCTTTGACCGAAATTAAAGGCCGAATTCAAGCCTATGCGGCTGTTGAAACTGTTTTTTTCGGTTTAAGTTTGGGGGCCGTGCTGGTTTTATCCGCGATTGGCTTGGCGATTACCTTTGGCGTCATGGGTATCATTAATATGGCGCATGGTGAGCTGATGATGTTAGGTGCGTATACAGTTTATGTATTGCAGCAACTGATGCCAGAATATTTGGGCTTAGCCACCGTATTATCCATCCCGGTGGCTTTTCTGGTGGCTGGTTTGACCGGGATTGCGATCGAACGCGGCATTATTCGTCATTTATATGGCCGTCCTTTGGAAACCTTACTGGCTACTTTCGGGGTCAGTCTGTTTTTACAACAAACCGTGCGTTCAATCTTCTCGCCGCTCAATCGGAGCGTGTCTTCGCCTTCATGGATGTCGGGGTCTTGGCAAATCAATGACTTTTTGGCTTTAACCTGGAATCGCTTTTACATACTGATTTTTAGTCTGTTGGTCTTTGCAGCCTTAGTGCAAATTCTTAAACGCACCAAGCTGGGACTTGAAGTCAGAGCGGTGTCACAAAACCGAGCTATGGCAAGAGCGATGGGGATTCCAAGCGGACAGGTTGATGCCTTGACCTTTGGCTTAGGTTCGGGGATTGCCGGTATTGCTGGTGTGGCATTAAGTCAGATTACCAATGTCGGACCTAATTTAGGTCAGTCTTACATTGTTGATTCCTTCATGGTGGTAGTGTTTGGCGGGGTGGGTAATTTATATGGCACTTTGCTGGCTGGCTTTTCGTTGGGAATCGCTAACAAGTTTCTGGAACCTTATGCCGGAGCAGTACTCGCCAAAATCTTAGTACTGATTTTCATTATTTTATTTATACAAAAACGACCACGCGGTTTGTTCCCGCAAAAAGGTCGAGCCGTGGAGAGCTAGGGTATGAAGACTGTCGATAAATCCTTATGGGGGGTAATCGGAATCATTCTGCTGGTTTCATTGCTAATGCCGTTGGGAAATCTGATTTTCCCTGAAGGATCAGCATTTAAATTCTCAGCTTATTCCATTTCACTGGTGGGCAAATATTGGTGTTTTGCTTTGTTGGCACTCTCTTTAGACCTGGTCTGGGGCTACGCCGGAATTCTGGTTTTAGGCCAAAGTGCTTTTTTTGCCTTAGGGGGTTATGCCATGGGCATGTATCTGATGCGGCAAATTGGCGATCGAGGTGTCTATGGTGATCCTTTATTGCCTGATTTTATGGTTTTCTTAAATTGGAAAGAACTGCCTTGGTATTGGGAAGGGTTTCAAAATTTTGGTTTTGCCGCCCTGATGGCTTTAGCGATACCCGGCTTGCTAGCCTTGGTATTTGGTTGGCTGGCGTTTCGTTCGCGTGTCACCGGGGTGTATTTATCCATTATTACCCAGGCATTGACCTATGCCTTATTACTCGCATTTTTTCGGAACGAAATGGGGTTTGGTGGCAATAATGGCTTAACCGATTTTAAAGATATTCTCGGTTTTAATATTCAATCCGATGCGGTGCGTTCTAGCTTATTACTGATCTCAGGTCTGCTTTTAGTGACAGCCTTGTTAATGGGGCAGGCGTTAGCGTCCAGCAAGATGGGTAAAGTGGTGACCGCGATTCGCGATCAAGAATCGAGGGTGCGTTTTTTAGGTTACCGAGTCGAGTATTTCAAACTGTGGATCTTTGTGTTTTCGGCAATGCTGGCGGGTTTGGCCGGGGCTTTGTATGTTCCACAAGTCGGGATCATCAATCCGAGCGAATTTTCGCCAATCAACTCTCTGGAGGTTGTGATCTGGGTTGCTGTCGGTGGTCGCGGTACGCTTTATGGTGCAGTGATCGGTGCGGTGTTGGTTAATTATGCCAAAACGCTTTTAACCGGTCTGATGC
>RFQK01000180.1 GCA_009925045.1 Methylococcaceae bacterium | reverse complement strand
CCTTCAATAATTGCCCCAATCGCGGGGGTTACTGGCGTAATTTTCAATGTCATATTATTTCTCTTTAATGCGTCAGTCCCTGCCATGGAACTAATTTATGTTGTAAATAACGAAGTAGAACCTCGATTGCAAAGGCCACCATTGCTATGACCAAAATGCCGGCAATAACCAGATCAGTGATTAAAAATTGCGATGCAGATTGGATCATAAATCCTAGCCCCCGATTTGCCGCGACCAATTCAGCTGCGACTAATGTCGACCACCCAGCCCCCAAACCGATGCGTATACCCGTCAATATATCCGGAAGTACGCTCGGCAAAACCACGAAGCGAATGATCTGGAACTTTGAAGCTCCCAAGGATTTCGCCACCCTGACTCGGTTGGAATCTAGTTTTTGCACACCCGCAGCAGTCGAAACCACTACTGGTCCAAATATCGCCAAATAGATCAGGAAAACCTTAGAGGTTTCACCGATACCCAACCAGATGACAATCAATGGTAAATAGGCCAAAGGAGGAATAGGACGATAAAATTCAATTAATGGGTCAATCACCGCACTGGCAGTGGCGTTCAGGCCTATCAGTAATCCAGTGGGGATCGCGAGAATAACTGCAATCAACAGACCCAAACTGATACGAGTAATGCTGGCCAATAGATGTTGCCACAAAGTAGCATCCATATAGCCATCAGTTGCCACTGACCAAAGTCTGACAATTACCATAATGGGACTCGGCAGATACAATTCAGGTATAAGAGCAAAAAAGGAAACCGCTTCCCATAGCGTCAGAAGCAAAATCAAGGTCAATACACTGATTAAAATACTTTTCTGATTAAACGGTGATCGCTTTGAAGGCTCAATCGTATCGTCCAGTTCCAGAACTGTGTCTTTGAGAGTCAAATCATTGCTCCTGAATATTCAACTTGTCATTTTGCTGGAAAAACCAGGTCAACACTTTTTCGCGCATCCTGATAAATTCCGGAGAGGACTTGATCTGTCTGACATCCAGACCTTCACAAAATTGTTTACCAAACGACAACGGCACCCGCTCAACAATACGGCCCGGTTTTGCAGCCATCAAGACCAGTTCAGAGGCTAAAAACAAAGCCTCTTCAATATCATGTGTAATCAATAATATTTGTTTCTGGGTTTGCTGCCAGATTGATAACAGCAAAAGTTGCATTTTTTCTCTGCTGAACGCATCAAGAGCAGCGAATGGTTCATCCATTAACAAAATCTGTGGGTCAGCCACTAAAGCTCGGGCAAGACTGACACGCTGTTTCATTCCGCCCGATAACTCCCAGACCGGAAAGTGCTCATAACCTTTTAAACCAACCAGCTCAATTATTCCCCTAGCGGTCTCGTACCGAGTTGATGGGGCTATACCTCTTATTTGTAAAGAAAAGGCGACGTTATCCAGAACATTCAACCAAGGTAACAAGGCATCTTGCTGAGAAATCACACAACGATCAGCACCTGGACCACTAATCTTGTGACCATCTAGCTTCAATGAACCAGAAGTAGGCTCGCTAAAACCAGCAATCAGATTAAGCAATGTTGTCTTACCACAACCTGATGGCCCTAAAATGACGACAAAATCATTAGATTTTATTTCCAGCGACAAGTTGCCAATTACGGGTGGCTGATTGGAACCTTCGCCACGGTATCGAACTGTTAATGCTTCAATGTTTAATTGCTTCATAGCAAGATTTATTTGCTGGTTTGACGGACATATTCAGGATTGACATAAGCAGAATAATCAGACAACACCGAATCAAGTTGACCCTGAGACTTTAGAAAAGTTGCAGTATCCAATAGAGCTTTACTCACAGCGACCGACAAAAGATTAATTTGTTCATTCTGAACAGGATAGAAGTCACCTAATAACAAAGTTTGGATGTCATCAGGCTTAGCACCGGTCACTTTGGCAATCTGATTAATTTTGTTTGCATCTGCGACAAACTGCTTGGGGTCATTTCTGAAATGCTGGTAATTTTCTATCGACACACGTGCAAAATCAGCTAAAAATTTGGCTTGTTTCTGAGCAAAATCCTTGCGACTAATCCACAGATCAAAACTCGGCGCACCCCATTGGGCCAGATCGTTTGAGGTAGCCAAGACTTTACCGGTCTCTTTGATACGACCCAGGGATGGTTCCCAGACGAACGCAGCATCGATATCGCCTCGCTGCCAGGCGGCGGCAATTTCGGAGGCTCTTAGATTAATCACCTTCACTTTGGATTGATCGACATTCCAATGTTTTAAAGCAGTGAGTAGACTGTAATGCGAGGTCGAGACAAAAGGGACCGCAATGGTTTTGCCAATCAAATCTTGAGGCGAATTGATACCGGCATTATTTCTGACAATTAAAGCCTCTGATTCTCCCAGTTGCGCAGCAATCAAAAAAGTTTCGATAGGTAAGCGCCGCGTTACAGCTGTGGCCACAACGCTTGAACCGACATTGCCAATATCAATATCACCTGAGGCAATCGCCCTGACCACTTCAGCACCGTTATCAAATCGACGCCAATTGATCTTGCTGTTGGTCAGTTTTTCATATTCTGCGTTTGCAATAGCCAGTTTTGCAGGTTCAATGCCAGTCTGATAACCAATATTAATCGCATCTTCAGCAGCAACTGTCACTGCAAAGAACTGCAGAATCAATAGTGCGCACCAACGAATCAGAATATTCATTTAACAATTCTCAAGAGGAAAATCTGGGCCACTAGGACCCAGATCTAGGAGAGGAACTGAATTAAAATTTAGCGCCGAGCGTAAAGAACGCTGTTCTTGGAGCACCCGCTAATAAATTGTATTCACTGCCAGTTGGATCAGATGCCGGAATTGGGTTATCACCCAGTACGTAATATTTTTTATCCAGCAAGTTATTCACGGTAAATCTGAGACTTAATTCATTGGCTGGACCAATATTTTTCCAGCGATACCCCCCACCCAAGTTCCATAACTCATAACTTGAAATCGAATTATCATTCACATAGGTATAAAAGCGTTTGCCTATAAAATTAGTACCGACGTTACCAAACAAACTACCGTTGTCGTAAGACAATTGGGAGCTAAATATCAAGTGTGGAGCATCCACCACATTTTTTCCGGATGAATAAAAGGTGGTGCCGTTACTACTGAAATTATCTTTATAACGAGAATCGTTGTAACTGACAGAGTTGCTCAGTTTGACAAAATTAATCGGTGACCAAGCAAGAAAGGCCTCACCACCAAAAGTCTCAACCCTGCCCACGTTGGATAGAACGGAAGGGTTACCAATAATGGCTGCACCTTGTTTTAAAGCCAACAAGCGGTTAGTAAATTCAATGTGATAGGCTGTTAAAGAGGCTTCAATTTCGCGATTTCTGAACCGCCAGCCAATTTCTTGAGTAAACGATTCTTCTGGTTTGATGGTGTTCTT
>RFQK01000179.1 GCA_009925045.1 Methylococcaceae bacterium | reverse complement strand
CTCACGAAGGCACGGAGACCACGGAGTCTGCTTCATCCATGTGCTCTTTGTGTCCCTGTGAGATACATTTCCTGAGAAATATCTCACAAAGAAGCGGATTTCTCGAAAACAACTAAAGAATTTCTGCACTTATCATTTTGCATTTGAATTTCCCTATTCATCCGCCGGCTTTGACCGTCCCAAAGACAACTCTGCGATAGCCGAGGATCAGCCGAAAAAAAAGAAATTTTCCTGAGGCAAGCTTGTAGCCCCCGCTTTCTTCGATCAAGATGTTGTCCGCGACGAGTGCCTTGACCCGCGAGCCAACAAATGGCCGCTGCCGGAAGAACTTTTCAATCTCCTCGTGCGAAATTCCCTCGGTACCTTTTTTATGCAGGTATCGCGTAAGGCTCAGTGTCGGACTGTCCCCCTCCATCGCTGAGTAAGTGATCGTGTAGCAGAGCGCAACCAACCAGTAGATAAAGGAAAAGTAGAGTAAACCAACAACACGCTGACCATCACCAAGCAAAATAAAGCCCTGATCAAAAAACCAAGTGAAAAAGACTGCGCAACACCATGCCACCAAAAAGATTACAAGTAGCGCTTTGATTTGTGACTTGGGGAGATGAATACGCCAGAGAAATAAATGTGCCGTCCAAGTCAAAGCAAAAGTAAAAATTGCGGTAAAAAGAGGAGGCATCTCTTTATCCGAAATGAATTACAGCAAAACTGTCAGTTTTTTTATAATTATTAGTTTCCAGCCAATGGGCCTGTCTCAAGGTCAAAAACTTTTTATTTCGTAGACCCAATATACTTCATCCTTGCTAATAACGGGTTCGTCGATTGCGGTTAGACACCGCATTCTTACTGTTGGAGAAATCTGAACAAACTCCGGCCCCAGGAACTGCCCGTAACTGGTACTAATGGGCATTGTCATCACCAAAACAACGGGTTTGCCCTTCTGCTGAACAACCTCGGCGACTTGTCGCAAAACTTCCTCAAGCCCAACCGCATTCCGTCGATTGGGATTGTATTGCTCAGCGAAGCGGCCGAATTTCGCGATTTGCGGGAAATACATTTCAGCTCCTGTCTCTGCCGCAATGCATTGCGTGTGAGCATCGACATAGCCAGCCAGCACGTGAGTGCTGAGCAGATTGGATCGCTGGACATAAGCAGCAAGATCCTCAGAGTTGGAAAATTTTCTAGTTGCATCAAAGGCGTAGGCCCAAACACCTGCGATGACTTGTGAAACGAGTACAAGGGCGAAAGCCGTTTGGAAAGCTATGGCGATTGGCCTTCGAAAATCCACGGGTCCTTGTTGTTTTTTGATTCCACGAGCACAAAACGAATGTCTTCGCGCCTCGAAAAGCCAAGTAGCCGTAACAAGAGTGATGAAGAGTAAGCCAAGATACCTAATGACGTACACTTTCAGGGCGAAGTGGATCAGGGATAATTGCAAGGCGGTCGTGAATAGGTAGAAAACCATTACAGGTCGATCTTGCGAAAAACGTGAGGTGAAAATAGCAAGCATTGCGATGGAGACAGCCGCGGGGACAAGAAACGCTGCGGAGGTCAGTTCTTGCACGCCTAATGTTTGTCCTTCGGCGAAGACCACGGGTTGCGGAAAAATGTTAGACCACCAAAAATAAATTCCACTGGTGATGTCTGGGATTGGTATGTACGCATTCCAAATTTGCGGAAGAATCGCAGGAAGCGGAGGTCTAGCCATCTGAAAAGGCTTAAGCCCTTCAGGGCTCATGACATATAAAACAAAAAAAGAAAAAATAACTGCAGCTCCCGCGCTCAAAAGAGAAACCGAAGCGATGAGCGAGCGCCGCTGTGTGGGTGAGCTCGAAAAGTTAAGTTCTCCAGAAAACCAAAGGGCTATTATGTATGCCGCAAATCCTGCGGCAAACGTTGCACTTATGGGATTCAGACTTGCCGTCGCGAGCATTAGGATCGCGGCAGTAAAGAATTTGGGTCGTCCCATAGCGAGCGAGACAGCTGTTCCAAAAACCAGCAGTGTAATCAGGCCGTAGTAGCGCGCGATGATGCTGAATTCGTAAAGGAGAAAGTAGCTAAAGAGCAGTGCGCCTTTTTGCCAAAGGGGAAAAGGGCTTCGCCAAAGTACGATCGCCGCGATACCCAGCGCGACGGAGAAATGAAGGGTTTTGAAGCTTGCCACAGAGTCATTTATTTGGAGAGAAAACCAGCAAAGAAAGTTGTAAAGGATGTAAAACGGACTTCCGGTATCGATGACTCCGGCGTAACGCCGAAATAATAATTGTTCGTATTCATCTCGCCACATCTCATGCATCGTGAATCCAACTGCCAGAACAACGCCATAGACAAGTAAGATAGCCCAGTACGTCCCTCTGGACGCAGTAGTGGCCCCATCGGGGATCATTGTCGAGCAACCAACGAACAAAGGGCGATTGGCGATTCTTGTAGCACGGCTCAAGTGCAATGAATTGACCACCCTCTTTCAGGGCGCTTCTTGCCGTCGCAAACAAATTTAGGGCCTCATCGTTGCTAAGGTGATGAACAACACCCGCCGAGATGACCGTATCGAATTTTCCAAAATCGAGGAGACCTTCCGGCGTAACTCTGCGACAATAGAACTCTGCTTCATTTCCATATCGTCTCTTTGCAAACCGCACATATGTTTCGCTTATGTCAAAGCCGACATACTTACAATCGCAAGCAGGGTAAAACCGTCTGAGGTATTTAAAAATCAGGCCAGTCCCGCACCCGATCTCGAGAATTCTATGCCCGCTCTGAGGACGAATATAGTCTTCGAAAAATATTTTAGCGTATTTCGTGCCGCGCGAGCACAGCTGGGACAACTCGTATAAACGGGGATTTGCCAGGATACTGCTTATCTTCACTAACGCGTCTTACCAAAACTAGAAACCCACCTCTTTATCAATGATGAATTTGGGTCTTTCCCTAACTTCATCATAAATTCTGCCTATGTACTCGCCAAGTACACCCACACTTAGCAGTTGGATTCCACCAAGGAAAAGAATTAGAATGGCAAGAGATGGGTTGCCCAGCGGAAACGGGAAAGAAAGCAACTTTAGAACAACGTAGATGACAGCAAGAATGAAGGCGCCGATCGCTATCAGGAACCCAAGCTTCGTACTCAGAGTGAGGGCGTAAGTGGAGAAGCAAAAAATGCCGTTGAATCCCACCCTAAGGGAGCCTGTCAATTCACTGTATTTTGTCCGACCCGAAACTCTGTCAGAGCGGTCAAAGGGAATAATGCACTGCTTGAATCCCACTAAAGCAACCAAGCCCCGGAGGAAGCCATGGCGCTCTTTGAACCCTACAACTTGCTTCACAACTCGCTGTGAAAGCAGTCTAAACTCACCGCAATTTTCAGGAATATCCACATCGGCAACGAGCTTAATAACTTTGTACCCAACTGTAGCAATGAGGCCGCGCGTCCAACATTCTTTGCCACGAGTCCGACGCTGAGGTATTACGACATCAAACCC
>RFQK01000178.1 GCA_009925045.1 Methylococcaceae bacterium | reverse complement strand
CGAACGCTGGCGGGAAAGATTATTGTCGGAACAGGCCAACACCGCTCTGACTGAACTGATTGCCGCTTATCCGGGTGCAGACAGCCAGCATATTCGACAATTACAGCGTAATGCGCTTAAAGAAGCCAAAGAAAGTAAACCACCCAAATCCTCGCGTTTACTTTATCAATACTTAAAACAGCTGATTAGCAGTGACAGCGAGTAAGCGGCCAGGCAAACCCAAATACCCGCTGTTCAGCCCGCAAGACCGTTATTATGTCAATCAACATGGCTGGTGGTTTTATACGGTAGACCATATCGCCGGCCCTTATAAAACTAAAGCCGACTGCGTAGACGCATGTCGGCTTTATATTCAACGCCGTGACGGCGTCCTTAACGATTAAGCGTCAGCTAAACGATCAATCAACGATTCAGCATGCTTAGCAAAGGCTTTTAAATCGCCTTTGGTCACTGTTTCGCGCGGAATCACGATGGCCGCGTCAATCGCCACATAAAGGTAGATATAGTCTTTGTGACGCTCCACCCGCAGCATTTCTTTCCAAAGGGTTTTATGTTTGCCGCCTGGCGACTTTTCCAACAAAAACTCCGGCTCTATGGTCAGGGTGTGTATGCGCCCAAATACCAGCATTACACCCGGCACCAGCATACTGCTCTGGCGGATTTTTTTCTGCATATCCACATTACTGGCCAGTCTTTGTTCATTGAAATGAACCAGATCTTTCTCACGAAATTCGTATTCAAGCTCTAACATCTAAAAGTCTCTCAAAAGGTTTAATGCATTTTAATTTTTGCATGGGTACTGCGTCGAAACAGGTTGGATAAGGATAACATCGCGGTACGGAAATAGCCGTGAATCGCGACCTGATGCATTTTGTACAAAGACAAATACACCAAATAGGCGATAAAACCACCGACACTCACCGTTCCCATCAAACTACCCATTAAGCTGCCCACAGTAGAATGTTTACCCAATGACACTAAGGAACCATAGTCATAATAGACAAACTTAACCGCTGGTTTTTTCTTAAGGCGATTAATAATAGTTTTGGCCACTGTCGAAGCCTGCTGATGCGCTGCTTGCGCTCGCGGCGGAACATTGCCTTTATGCCCTTGCCAGGCACAGGCGGCACAATCACCAATCGCAAAAATATCGGGGTCGCTGGTTTGCAAGGTCTGATCAACCACTAATTGATTGATACCATTGGTTTCCAGTCCATCCAGGTTTTTCATCCATTCCGGGGCCTTAATCCCTGCTGCCCAGACCTTAAGATCGGCATCAAACACTTCACCGTCATGGGTATGCACTGCGGTAGCGGTTACTTCAGTTACCCGACGCCCCAGTTTTAACTGAATATCCAACTTCACCAACTGTTGCTGAGTCGCCGCAGACAATCGCGGTGGCAAGGCGGGCAACAACTGTGTCGCCGCTTCAATAATGGTAATTTTAACCTTATCCGAATCTTCCAAACCGTAACTGGCTAACAAACGTGTCACTTCATGCAATTCAGCGGATAATTCAACACCGGTCGCCCCCGCCCCCACAATAACGATGGATAAGGGTTTGTCTTTTAAACTATTTTCGCCGGCATAAGACTTAATGTAATAGGTTTCGACCAGTTGTTTCTGGAAACGGTAAGCCTGCGTCGTGGTATCGATAAACATGCAATGTTCATCAACACCTTGAATGCCAAAAGTATTGGAAACACTGCCGACCGACATGACCAAGGTATCGTAATCCAGAACCCGACGCGGAATTAATTCCACACCTTGATCATTGAGGGTCGGGCTTACAATCACTTGTTTAGCTGCTCGGTTCAAACCCTCCATGCGCCCCAAGCGAAACCGAAAATGGTTGCGATGCGCCTGCGCCAGATACTCAACTTCCTCGGCTTCCGCCAAAGTCCCTGAGGCCACCTCGTGGAGCAAAGGTTTCCAGATATGGGTAGAGGTCGCATCGAGCAGGGTAATTTCTGCTTTGCCTTTTTTGCCCAAAGCATGTCCCAGCGTAGTCGCCAGTTCCAAACCAGCGGCACCGCCACCGATAATCAGAATTTTATGTGGATCAGACATGAACACTCCCCCATTGAAACTGGCTTTAAGACAGCAACACGCGCATCCATGGCTAATTATTGATAATCCTTAGGGTTTTATTATACCCAATACCATGGACTGACTCGGTATTTTGACCAATAGAAAATCACGCTGATGCGATTAAAACGGTGTGCAACATTTTGCCGGATAAAGCGACCAGCATCACTGCAAACAGCTTTTTCAGAAGCGCAACCGGCAGACGATGCGCCAATTTAGCGCCGAGAGGGGCTGTCATGACACTTAACACCGTCATGGACAATACCGCCGGCACGTAAATAAATCCGACACTTAAAGCCGGCATGCCTGCAATTTGCCAGCCACTGATCCAGTAACCCAGACTGCCTGACAGCGCAATTGGCAAGCCAATGGCAGCCGAGGTGCCAATGGCATGTTGTAGCTTAACATTACACCAGGTCATAAACGGCACACTGAGCGAGCCACCCCCAATCGCCACCAAGGCAGAGACTACGCCTATCACCATACCCGCCGCCGACAACCCCAACATCCCCGGCAACTCGCGACTAGGTTTAGGCTTGACGTTGAGCATCATTTGCAGGGCAACATAACTCATAAACACCACAAAGAATATCGCCAGAGGCAGGGTCGGAATCAATGCCGCCACCACCGCACCGGCGAATGTCCCCGCAATGATACCTGGCGCGATCGCGGCCACCACTGACCAAATAACCGCCTGATGTTGATGATGCGCCCTAAGACTCGCAATAGAGGTCACGATGATCGCCGCCATTGAGGTCGCTAAGGCCATATGCACCAGATGCTCACCAGGAAACCCTTGCAGAGCAAATAAACTGGTGAGAATAGGCACCATAATCCCGCCGCCGCCAATTCCCAATAAGCCGGCAAAAAAACCGACTACCGCTCCTAAACCCAAATAAACCAATATCCAGCTTGGATCAAGCAACAACCACGCATCCATTAATGATTTCCCTGTGCAATTTTCTGGCGCCAGATAATCGGCGCAGTCTGATGAATCGACTCTCCGCGACTGTCCACCGCCACGGTGACCGGCATATCTTCAACCACAAACTCATGAATCGCTTCCATACCTAAATCAGCAAACGCCACCACTCGTGCTTCCCGAATCGCTTTAGATACCAAATAGGCGGCCCCGCCCACCGCAATCAGATAGACTGACTGATGACGCTTAATCGCTTCAATAGCCAGCGGACCGCGTTCTGCTTTACCAATCATGCCCAGCAAACCAGTTTGCGCCAGAACCTGCTCGGTAAAACCATCCATACGGGTAGCCGTAGTTGGACCGGCAGGCCCGACCACTTCCTCTCGGACCGGATCCACCGGCCCCACGTAGTAAATGAATTTATTTTTAAAATCCACCCCTTCTGGTAAGCCCTCGCCACTGTTTAGTAATTCGACGATGCGTTTATGCGCCGCATCCCT
>RFQK01000177.1 GCA_009925045.1 Methylococcaceae bacterium | reverse complement strand
AACGCTGCACACTTTGTTGGCGGATGTCAGTGATTCCAGTTTAGCGCTATTGACGGTAATCCTGGATGATCCGACCGGTTATGGCCGCATTATTCGCGACCATGACAATCAAGTAGTAAAAATTGTCGAACAAAAAGATGCTACTCCGGAACAACTCAAGATCAACGAAGGCAATACCGGTATTCTGGCCTGCAAAGGGCATCAATTAAAAGATTGGCTGTCACGGTTAAGTAATCATAATGCTCAGAATGAATATTATTTGACCGATATTATTGAGATGGCTGTCAGCGATGGTTTGCTTGTGAAAACCACGCAAACCAACAGTCAGGATGAAGTATTGGGTGTGAATAACCGCAATCAACTGGCACATTTGGAGCGTGTCTATCAATGGCAACAGGCTGATTATTTGATGACGCACGGCGTGACATTACGGGATCCGGCCCGTATTGATGTCAGAGGCCAATTCCTTGAATTAGGGCAGGATATTGAAATAGACATCAACGTGATTTTTGAAGGTCAGAACAAAATAGGTTCAAACGTCAAAATAGGCGCGAATTGCATCTTGAAAAACGTTGAGATTGCCGATGATGTCGAAATTTTAGCTAACAGTCTGCTTGAGAATGCTGTGGTTGGTGTGGGCAGTCGCATTGGACCTTATGCACGTTTGCGTCCCGATACACAGATTGCCGATCATGTACATATTGGTAATTTTGTTGAAATAAAAAAATCAAACATCGCATCGGGCAGTAAGATCAATCATCTAAGTTATATTGGCGATAGCGAAATTGGAAGCAAGGTTAACATTGGTGCCGGTACGATTACCTGCAACTACGATGGTGTGAATAAGTTTAAAACCATTATCGAGGATGGCGCCTTTATTGGTTCAGATACGCAATTAGTGGCCCCTGTTAAAGTGGGTAAAAATGCCACAATAGGTGCCGGATCTACCATTACTAAAGATACGCCCGCAGAACAATTGAGCCTGAGTCGCAGCAAACAAATCAGTGTAGAATCTTGGCAGCGTCCGCAAAAAAAGGAAAAATAAAATGTGTGGCATTGTTGCAGGGGTAGCTGAACGCAATCTAGTTCCCATTTTAATCGAGGGTTTAAAAAGACTCGAATACAGGGGCTACGATTCTGCAGGTCTGGCTGTTATCCGTGATCAGGAAATTCAGCGTAAACGCGAACTGGGTAAAGTAAAGGGTTTAGAGGATTTAATTGCGATTGATCCAATCATGGGCCACATCGGTATTGCGCATACCCGTTGGGCCACGCACGGTAAACCCAGTACTCGCAATGCCCATCCTCATATCAGTAACGATAAAGTGGCTGTGGTTCATAATGGCATCATTGAAAATCACGAACAATTACGCAATGAATTAAAACAGCAAGGTTACGTCTTTACCTCGGAAACTGACACCGAAGTAATTGTGCATAAAATTGCTGAGCAATTGCTGGATTCAGAAACTCTTCTCGAAGCAGTACGCCGTACCATTGCCAGTTTACACGGTGCTTATGCGCTGGGTGTGATGTATACCGAGACGCCTGATACGCTGATTGCCTGTCGTAAAGGTAGTCCTTTGGTGATCGGAGTTGGAATTGGTGAATATTTTATTGCTTCTGATGTTGCTGCTCTGCTACCCGTTACCCAACGTTTTATTTTTCTGCAAGAAGGCGATATCGCCTTGCTCAAAACCAATGTGCTGGAAATCTATGATCAGCAGGGACAGTTGGTCGAACGTCCGGTAACGGAAAGTCAGCTTAAAGCAGACGCAGTCGAAAAAGGCCAGTATCGCCATTACATGCTGAAAGAAATATACGAGCAAGCGTGGGCGGTCTCTGAAACCTTGGAAGGGCGTTTTATTGATAAGCGTTTGCAAGAAAGCAGTTTTGGGCACAACGCCCCTGAAGTGTTTGACACTATTCGTTCCGTGTTAATCTTGGCATGCGGTACTAGCTATCACGCCGGTTTAGTGGCGCGTTATTGGTTTGAGGAATTAGCCCGAGTCCCGTGTTCGATTGAGGTGGCCAGTGAATTCCGTTATCGTAACCCAGTCGTTTCGCCTGATACTTTGGTGGTCACCATTTCTCAATCGGGTGAAACAGCAGATACTTTGGCTGCTTTACTCGAAGCCAAACGTCTGGGGGTAAAACATTCTTTAGTGGTCTGTAATGCACCGGAAAGTTCGCTGGTCAGAGAATCGGATTTAGTCTTAATGACGCGAGCTGGCCCGGAAATTGGTGTGGCTTCAACGAAAGCGTTTACTACCCAACTCGTTGCTTTACTCATGCTGGTCATTGCAGTGGGCAGACGTTTTGCCCTGACTGATAGTCAGGAAGACGAAATTGTTTCTGAGTTATTCGCTCTGCCCGGCAATATAGATAAGGCTTTGCAATTGGATGCGGATATCGAAAAACTCTCACAACGTTTCGCTGACAAACATAATGCCTTGTTCCTGGGTCGCGGTACGCACTATCCGATTGCAATGGAAGGTGCGCTCAAGTTGAAAGAAATTTCGTATATTCATGCTGAAGCTTATCCGGCTGGTGAATTGAAACACGGGCCTTTGGCACTCATTGATAGTGAAATGCCGGTGGTCACTGTGGCACCCAATAATAATCTGCTGGAAAAATTGAAATCCAATATTCAGGAAGTCAGTGCCCGTGGCGGTCAGTTAATTGTCTTTATGGATGAGCAATTGGGTGACTCGGACGATGAAAATATCTGGATAGAAAAAATGCCAAGTGTGAGTGAAATCATTTCACCCATAATCTATACCATTCCCCTGCAATTACTTTCCTATCATGTGGCGGTATTAAAGGGGACGGATGTTGATCAGCCGCGGAATTTAGCTAAGTCGGTGACGGTGGAGTAATGAAAATCTCGTTTGAGATAGTGCCGCGTTCTATCGAGGCCTTCAATGATCAATATCACTTTGTTGAAAGCTTGGGTGAGGCGATTGACATTATCAATGTGCCTGATATTCAGCGTTTTTCGATCCGAAGCTGGCAGGTACAGCCGCAAATTGATACCCAGCGCTACCAATTCCTGCCACATTTTCGTGCCATAGATTTCAAGATTGATGGAGGCGAATTATTTCGTATTGTCGAAGAATATCAGCTGACACAACTGTTATTGGTTTCGGGCGATCCGCCAGAAGGCTTGCAACGTAAGTTTTATAATACCGATGTCGTGGATTTGATCAAGGTTCTAAAACAGCGCTACCCAGAGCTGAAAATTTTTGCCGGCTTTGATCCACATCGCCAAGGCTTGCAGGATGAATGTGAATATATTCAGCGCAAAATTGATGCTGGGGTGAGTGGATTTTTTTCGCAACCATTTTTTGATGTGCGGATGATTGAAGTTTATGCCGAGCAAATTCAGGGCTGTGAAACCTATATTGGATTAAGTCCTATCACTAGCCTCTCTTCTATGCAGTATTGGGAAGTTAAAAATAAAGTCAGATTTCCGTCTGGATTCAGGCCGGATTATGACTGGAGTATTGATTTT
>RFQK01000176.1 GCA_009925045.1 Methylococcaceae bacterium | reverse complement strand
TCCGGGAACTATTGGCTGCCTGATGAGTACCGGTGCCAACGCTTGATCGCTGTTGCGATAACAGTCATAGGAATTCTCTTTGATCTCGATTGCTTGCTCAGACGCCTGCCAAACTTCAAAACCGTGTTTACGATTAAACACATAAATCAAACCGGTTTCAGGATCTTTGCTGGATAAATGTACCCAGCCACCACCCACCAATTCTTGCAAGGCAGGTTGACGAGCATAGATAGCCTCTAGAACTTCAGTTTTGGCTTCAACCACTAATTGCAAGCGCATTGCCTCATGAATTTCTATCATTTGTTTCGGCAGACCGGTCCTTAAATCACTACTCGCTCCTTCCATGACAGCAAAAAAACCGGTCAAGTTATGTGGTACCTTTGATCCGCAACCAAAAGCTTCGTTGTTAACGGTTGAAAAATAATATTCAAGATTAATACCCGCTCCCACTGGCCCTACTGCAAGCAAAATTCCTTCCAAGAGAGTGCCATTAGCATCCTGAGTCGGATCATAGGAAATCAAAAATAAGCGTCGGTCAAAAAAAGCCCCTTGCGTTTGCGAACGCCTGCCGATAAACGCCGCAGCATTAGTAGCATGTCCTAACTCAGGGCGTGCCTGAGAAAAGTCATGACTGCGGGAATAAAAATGCCTGAGTGCCTTTGGCAGTGATGGCTGACGAGGAGCTGAAGCCAGACGGCGACAACGTTCATGAGCGGAATGCTTTTGGCCGTGTTGAAGCTGGATTTGAATCTCAGCAAATTCGGCTTTTTGTTCGCCAGACAACTTATCAAGATCATAAAAGCTGATCGCTTCGTTACCAGTATTATGTTCTGCACCTACAAACCAAGTATCATCCGGTATCACGATTCCCCGCTCTGCCAGTATCTTGCGCACTTTGGGTGTGTTGGCAATCGCAGCAAATACGCGCGCATTCGGACCGCCATGACGACCACTGCAGGCACCACAATCATACGCTGCCAGATGTGGATTATTGAGACTGGAAGATCCATGCCCCATTAAAACCACCCATTTTGCAAAACCATAACTAAGCCCGGTGTTTTTCAAAAACGCCATCACTCGATCAGCCTGTTCCTGATCATTAAAACCTTGTCTCGGCGAATCCGGACTGGCAATTTGTTGAGGACTTTCTGCGTCTATCTGCAGATAAGTTTCTATATCAGAAAAAAAATAACGATCAAAACCCGCCTGAAAATCAGCCCAGACACCCGGTAACACACTGCGCAACATCAGTGAGAATAAAGTGAATGGCGCCATGACAGGCATCAATACAAAACTGAAAATCGGATTTGTTCGCAAATCATGAAAGACCCAGGCGGCCAGTTTTTTCTTAAATGCTCGGCTTCTTTGATACTTCTCATCATCCGAATTGCGATGTGCATACTCTCGGATAATATGCGCAGGGTTCACCACGACCGGACACAAGGGCACTGTCTGATCAGCATCTATGCCCTGATAGTGCATCGCCATTCCAAAAAAACCCGCAGCACCCAGCGTTTCCAACCATGGATTGTGTTCTTCCAAATGACGTCTGATACTCTCTTCTCTATCATCCATACAGAAAATTATCTGAGCTTCAGGTCGCTGTTGATGACGGTCTGCCCAACGCCCACGTTGATGATTGGCATGTAAAGCTTTCAGTAATTGCTGCTGGTAATGATATTCGTAAGCATTCAGCCACAGCCAAGCTTGCTGTTGGACTGAAAAATTCTGAAGGCGATCAAGAAGATAAAGACAAGAAGTACTGTCCAGATTTTCGAGTTGGTGCCCGCTAAGATTCAATTGCTGACACAATACAAACACTGGCCAGATCGCCGAATGCGGTTGCAATACTCTCTCATTTTGCTGTTGCCAATGCTGGATTTTAAGAGCCAGCAGCATTTGTTGTGGACGGAAACGCGCAGGATTTTTTAGTAATTGCCGAACTTCGTTTACCCAAGCTTCAGGTAATTCTCCTTGGTAAAGGGACTGTCTTAACAAGAACTCTGACTGGTGTAGCCTAAAATAGGTCAGCAGACGATCAAATCGAGCCGAAGGAAGATGATGTCGGCGACAAAAAGCGCCTAAGTAATAACGATCCAATATAAGCCTAATGGCCAGATAATCAACCAAGGATGGCGTTGCTCCATCAGCTTGGCGATATTCTGGATGGTGCTGACGCCAGTTAACCAATCCCGACCAGCCTGGTATTTCTAGAGCCAAGCGTTGCAGATAGGCATTCCAGTTCGATGGGGGAATGGCAAAACTGGACAAGGTATAGATAATGGCATCCAGAGGTTGTTCGGGTAACTCCTGCCAAAACTCTTCAAAATCATCCTGATCTTCAAAAACCAAAAATATTTCCGATCGGTAGTATTTTTTCCAAGACGTGTACCAACCCAAGGTTTGCCAATCAGGCAAATGCCAAGCAGCAACCCCCTCATCCAACACCGCTGCACACGCTTTAATGAGCGAAGGACGAATTTCCTCAAGGACGTCCTCGCCAGTCAAGGATAATAACAAGCCCCTCAAACTTTTAGTTTCACCCACTTGATCGAAAAAACTTTGAATCGCAGTAAGTTGATTAAGCGTCTCATGACCAGAAGATTCAGTCTCAAAACCAAAATCTTTTACGCCCATCGAAAACTTTGAACAAAACCTATCCCAGACTGTTATCTCATGCTGAGACATGTGTTGTTTACGCCAATTCAAAGCTGCAAGCGTCAATGGACGACAGTTCGATAACAGAATCGCCTTATCAATATCTAAGCGAGTAAACTGTTCTCCCATCAGAGGAACGGATCTATCTAAATCAGGCAGTCCTTGCCGCAACGCCCAGTCTAAGTCAGCAGAATTGATCCGCCCCTCAGCATACCAATCTCTATATCGCTGCAATGGTAAGTAGGCAGAGATTCCCGTTAATGCTTCAAACTCAGCAACTGCCTCTTCAAAGGGTAAGTGTTGGAATCCATGCAAGGTATTGTGGTGTACGAAATCATGTATAGGGGCTTGGCCTGGCAAAACATGATCGAGATGCTGAATTGTATTAAGTAAACTTTGCTTCACCTCTGGGGGGATAGACTTATGCATATTAGCCCCGCAAGTCTTGGCAAAAGTCATCTGCAGCCCTGCTGATCAGTTCAACTAGATGGTCAGGCATAAATCCCAGATAAAAAAGGGCCACTATAAGCAGGTATCCGGCCAGCATTTCACGGCAATCCAAATCTCGCATACTTATGCGCTCGGCTGGTGCTTGCCAAAAAACCAGTAAGGTCCTTAACGCGTAAGCAGCACTTAAAAGAATTGAAACTGCAAATAAGGCTGTCACCCAAGGCCACTGCCTTAAAACTGCAAGAACCACATGAAATTCGGCAAAAAAACCCAGGCTTCCCGGTAACCCCATTGCAGCCAATAAACTAAGACTGAACAAAAGCGCTAATCGCGGGGTCGCCGTGAATATACCGACATGATCAGCAAGTTCACGCGTCCCTGATCTCTGATAAACAACACCGACTAAGAAAAATAAAGCGCCAGCCAGCAAA
>RFQK01000175.1 GCA_009925045.1 Methylococcaceae bacterium | reverse complement strand
GACGGCTTCGCGCGGAGATGCGGCTAAACGGTCACGCGTATATAAGCGTTTGATATCTTCCCAGTCGGAAACAGTAAATCCAGTAAACCCCAGTTCACCGCGTAATATGGTGGTGAGATATTGATAATTCGCATGACCGGGTATGCCATCTACCTCTGCTGAATTAACCATAATGGTCATTGCGCCGGATTTAATGCCCGCCGCAAAACTGGGCAAAAAATATTCGCGAAGCATTCGTTCGCCTATCCAAGCCGGTGTTCGGTCTTTACCGTTAATCGGAAAACTATAGCCGACATAGTGTTTCAGACAGGTTGGCGCTTTGAGCGGATCGGCAAAGTTTTCACCTTGATGGCCTTCGATAAAGGATTGGCCCAGACTGCTGGCTAAATAAACATCTTCGCCATAGGTTTCCCAAAGGCGCGGCCATAAAGGTTGTCGGCCTATATCCATAACCGGAGAAAAGTTCCAGTCGATACCAGAAGCCTTTACTTCACGGGCTGCGATTTCGCCTTCTTTGAAAGACAAATCGCGATTAAAGGTGGCGGCCATATTGATGGCTTGCGGAAACAAGACCGAATCGCGTGTATAAGTTGCACCGTGTATAGCATCTATTCCATAGATAACAGGAATTTTAAGACGCGATTTTTGTGCAAGGTCACGGATCTGTTGCGTCATTGCGCGCCATTTGCCGACTGTTTGTGCATTATTATTCGGTGTCGTTGGCGTATTCAGAATAGAGCCAACATGATAATTCAGTATTGCCTGTTCCAGTTTTGACACATCAAATGGCTGATCCACTTCTTGACCATTGGGGACTGTCACTACACTGACGTCGATTTGTGTCATCTGACCAATCTTTTCTTCCAAGGTCATTTGCCCTAGCAAAGCGGAAACTTTATCTTCAATAGCAGGATCAAGAGGCTGAGCAGTCACGGTCGACTCCATAAATAAAGCCATAAAAAAGGTCAAAACGATTACTGTTTTCAAAAGCGTACTTCACTCAATCAAAAAATAAATCCGGTTATTATAAATCCGCCGCTTGGGATTGGCGATTCTTCACCAACAACAAATAAAATCCGGGCACGATAAATAATGTAAATAAGGTACCAATTCCTAAGCCAGATGCAATCACCAAGCCGATTGCGTAACGGCTAGCTGCTCCTGGGCCGGTGGCGGTTAGTAAAGGTAACATGGCGACAATCATGGCGACGGTTGTCATCAGAATCGGCCGCAATCGTATTCCAGCAGCACGCGTTATGGCCTCATAGGCTGATGCCCCCGCTTAAGGCCATGAAAAAGGTCACAATTAACGCACTTCCCTGCTGTTTATATTGACGTGATTCACCGGTGAAGTCCCATGAAAAACCTTTGGGGAAAGACGCTAGCGCCGAGGATTCAAGAAAAGACATGGCATCACCCAGGCCTACACCGGGCAACATTAAAGCGTTAATCGTAAGACTATTTAACTGTTGAAACTGAGTGCGCTTACTCGGCTCAACTGTATGCTCAAATTTAACCAATGATGAAAGCATAATATTGTCACCACTTGCCGAACGCAGATAGTAATGATCAAGCTTGCTAATGTCTAATCGATCCAGATCCTCAACTTGAGGAATCACTTTATAACTGCGTCCTTGCAAACTAAAACGATTGACGTATTGTCCGCCTAGCAAACCAGCCAGATTGCGACCTATCTCTTCCATGGATATACCAAGGTCTGCCGCTCGATCACGATCAATGATCAAACTGGTTTTAGGACGATTAAAATTAACATCCTTCATGAGAAAGGCAAATTTCCCACTCTGCATCGCAGTGCCAATCAATTCATCAGCCATCTGATCCAATTGAACATAGTCAGCATCGCTCGTGATGACAAATTGCAGCGGTAAACCACCCCCGGAACCTGGCAAACTCGGTCTTGGCACTACTGCCGTCTGAAAACCAGCTATCGCATCGACCTTGCTCTGCAATTCCGGTTGAATTTGATCTTGCGATCGCTGCCTATGCTGAGTCGAGGGCATTTTGAAACCACTGAATACAGTGCTGGTATCCCCACCAAAACCCATTAAAACGAAGCTTTCTTTATACTCAGGAAAGGATTCAAAAATCTTGACCAACTGTCGACCATAGGTCTCATTGTAATTGAGCGTGGCAGTTTGTGGACCGTTGGCAATTGCAAACAAAATACTTTGATCTTCAGTAGGTGCAAGTTCACGGGCAGTGAGCATAAACATGAAATAGATGCTTATCATGATCACACAAGCAAAACCGATGACTGCCTTTGGTGTAGCCAGCAAATAATTTAGGGCCCGCAAATAGTGTTGGGCTAGCTGTTCAAAACGCGTTTCTAACCAACGTTCAAAATGATTAGGTTGATGATTATCCAATAAAATCAAAGAACTCATCATGGGGGATAAGGTCAGCGCCACCAGGCCTGAGATTAATACCGCGCCCGCCAGTGAAAAAGCGAATTCAGTAAATAATGTCCCAACCAATCCGCCCATGAAGCCAATGGGCGCATAAACTGCAATCAAGGTAGTGGTCATGGCAATAATTGGCAAACCCAGTTCGCGCGCGCCTTTATAAGCTGCTTGTAAACGGTTTTCGCCCGCTTCGATGTGTCTGTGTATGTTTTCAACCATGACAATCGCATCATCCACCACTAAGCCTATCGCTAATACCATCGCCAGCATGGTTAAAACATTAATGGTAAATCCCATGAGTAACATCAAAAATGCCCCGCCCACCAAGGATAATGGGACAGTTACCGCAGGAATCAGCGCGGCACGTATAGAACCTAAAAATAAAAAAATCACCACTAAGACAATCAAAACTGCCTCAATCAGTGTGCTCATCACTTCATGGATAGAATCTTCGATAAACTGACTTGCATCATAGGGGATAAAGATTTGCATGGAATCTGGGATTTCACCTTGCAAATCATGGATAGCATGTTTAACGAGTTGTGCAACTGTCAGAGGATTGGCGCCTGGTGCGGGCTCGATACCCATAAATATGGCCATTTTGCCTTTATACCAGTTGACGGTGTCGTAATCTTCGCTGCCTAGCTCTGTACGGGCAATATCCTCTAGTCTGATTAATTGACCATTGCGATTGGATATTACCAGTTTACGAAAACCTTCTAAATCGGTGGCATCGGTACTCGCACGTAGATCGGTTCTGACATACTCACCTTTAGTCCCCCCCGCACCCGAGAGATAATTATTCGCCCGTAATACTTTATTCACATCGGATGCAGTCACACCCAATGCAACCATGCGGTCGGGATCTAACCATACACGCATAGCAAAGACTTTGTTACCAAGCATTTTGGCCTTGCCAACCCCAGGAATCGCCTGTAATTTCGGTTGAACTACACGTAACAGATAATCACTAATTTGCGCTGGCTGCAAACTATCGCTGTAAAGCGCCAAATACATCAAAGCGGTGTTATCCCCCACCTGGGAGGTAATAACTGGGTCTTCGGCATCAGCAGGCAATACATTACGCTGACTGGCTACTTTGGCCTGAATTTCAGCA
>RFQK01000174.1 GCA_009925045.1 Methylococcaceae bacterium | reverse complement strand
ACCGACGATCAACTGATCTACTTTGGTTGATAAAGATTCCAGTACGGTCAGCTTGGTTGATACTTTTGAGCCGCCAACGATAGCGACCAGAGGGCGTTGTGGGTGTTCTAAGGCTTTACCTAAAGCATCCAGTTCTGCTGCTAACAAAGGACCCGCACAAGCGACAGGCGCGAATTGCGCAACAGCATGGGTTGAGGCTTCGGCGCGGTGAGCGGTTCCAAAAGCGTCCATGACAAACACATCACACAAAGCAGCCAGTTTTTTGCCCAGATCTTCGTTGTTTTTCTTTTCGCCTTTGTTAAAGCGCACGTTTTCGCACAAAACCACTTCGCCTGCATTGACAGCAACACCGTCAAGCCAATCTTTAACCAAGGTAACCGGTTTGCCTAATAATTGGGTAAAACGCTCGGCCACTGGTTTCAGGCTGGAAGCTTCATCATATTCACCTTCAGTCGGGCGACCCAAATGTGACATTAAAATCACAGCTGCACCTTTTTCCAAAGCGGCTTTAACGGTCGGAACGCTGGCCTGGATACGCAAATCACTGGTTACAACACCGTCTTTAACCGGTACGTTCAAATCTTGACGGATCAGAACGCGTTTGCCCGCGAGGTCCAGATCAATCATTCGTTTAATAGACATACATGACTCCTATAAAAATGGGGGTGAATGATAAGAATGAATAGTTTAATTATTAGCCAGAATACTCAGCACCATGGGCATCAGCAAAGTGGCACAAATCAAAGCTGTGCTGGTCACGATGGTCCACAGGGTGCGGCGATTATTACGCTGCAGTTGCTGGCGTAAGGCTTGCATTTCCAGATTATGCTGTTGGATTTGGTTTTGCATTTGCGCATTGCTTTGTAAGGCGTGCAAAACCAGATTAGGCATTTCAGGCAACTGTTCAGCGATTTCCGGAAATTTTCCCAGTAATTCTTTTACTTTGGCGGAGGGACCAAAGCGCTGTTTAAACCAGTTCTCTAAAAATGGTTTGGCGGTTTGCCATAAATCCAAGTCCGGATACAGTTGTCGACCCAAGCCTTCGATGTTGAGTAGGGTTTTTTGCAGTAACACCAGTTGCGGCTGAACCACCATGTCAAAGCGTCTGGCGGTCTGGAATAAGCGTAATAACAACAAACCAAAGGAAATGTCTTTGAGTGGTTTGTCGAAAATCGGTTCACAGACGCTGCGAATTGCAGCCTCAAATTCTTCAACCCGGGTCGTGCGAGGCACCCAGCCGGACTCAATGTGCATCTGGGCTACGCGACGGTAATCATGGTTGAAGAACGCCAGAAAGTTTTCAGCCAGATAGCGTTGGTCACTGTCGGACAGGCTGCCGACAATCCCAAAATCTACTGCCAAATACTTATCCGGCAATTCAACAAAAATATTGCCAGGATGCATATCGGCATGAAAGAAATTATCCCGAAAAACCTGGGTAAAAAAGATCTCGACACCGCGTTCAGCCAAGGTTTTGAAATCGGCATTGCCGTCACGTAAAGCCTGAATGTCACCGACCGGTATGCCGCGGATCCGTTCCATGACCATGACTTTGCGATGGCTGTAAGCCCAGTAAACTTCTGGGATATACAGCATTTCTGAGTCTTTGAAGTTTTTGCGAATGGCGCTCGCGTTGGCGGCTTCGCGGATCAGATCCAGTTCGTCAAGAATGGTTTTTTCAAACTCAGCGACGACTTCAACTGGGCGGAGACGACGGGCATCGGCCCAGAAACGTTCAGCTAAACGGGCTAATTCAAACAATAAACCGACATCAGAATGAATTTTGCCCTCGATGTCCGGACGCAATACTTTAACGATGACTTCTTCACCACTGTGAAGACGGGCGGTATGAACCTGGGCCACCGATGCTGAAGCCAGAGGTTGTGGATCAAACTCTGCAAAAGTATCCTGCAAACTTTGTCCCATTTGCTGTTCGATGATGTCGCGCGCCGTTTCAAACCGGAAAGGTGGGACGCGATCCTGCAGTTTGACCAGCTCTTCGGCAATATCTTCCGGCAATAAATCTTTACGTGTGGAGAGGGTTTGACCGAATTTGACGTAAATGGGGCCTAAATCTTCCAAGGCTTTCCGAATCCGAACCCCACGAGTTTGTTGGCTGCGGGGTAACCAGAAACTGGGTGAGAAAATAGCGAGAAAACGGATAGGTCGGAATAAATGGGTTTTAAGTATCAGTTCATCTAAGCCATGCGTCATCATGACCCAGTTTATATGAATAAGGCGTAGCAGAATTTTGGGACGAATCACCGGGTGGGGTCCTCTGGTTGAGTGTCAGTGTCTGTTAAGCTTTTCAGCGTCTGTAGGCGCTCAAGACGCGCTTCCAGTCGGTCGCTGTCAGTGCGCAATTGATCAATCAACTGGAACTGGATTTCCGCCTCAGCTTTTGCCGGTAAATCCCGTGTTTCTTCTTGCAGAAACTCTTCCAGGTTAATCCGAAAACTATGCAAAGTGTCTTCGGTCCAGGCTCGACTCTCGGTGAACAGTGCTGTCAGACGATTCGCAACTTCTGCACCGGTAAAGGCAGCCAGACGATTGGATAGATTAAGATCGAGCTTGCTAAACAGACTTTGAAATTTATGGGCCAGCAAAGTATCGCCCTCGATACTGACCTGACCCTTGAACAAGGCATGCATAGGGGTTGCGCTCAAGCCCATCATGCCCAATGAAGCCAATGAACCTTTTAAACGGGCATCAACGGCTTCGGTGCTGTTTTCGAGAATTTGCAAGCGTTCTTCACCCGGGCAAAAATAAATGGTTTGCCCCAGATCGGAAATTTCGATGGCAATTACTTTGCCGGCAAGCGGGGCCATCAGGCTTTTGTAATTATCGGCCAAGCCCAAATACTGATTGATTGCTGGTTCTAGCAAACTGAGCAGTAAGGAAAAAGTCGGTTTCATCATTAAAATTTGTAGCCACGATGGATTGCGACAATCCCTTGAGTCATATTGAAATATTCGCAACGTTCGAGACCGGCTTCTTCCATCATGCGTTTTAATTCATCCTGTTTAGGATGCATGCGAATGGATTCTGCCAGATAACGATAACTGTCTTCGTCTTTAGCCACTACACCACCGATTTTCGGCAGAATATTGAAGGAATAAAAGTCGTACAGTTTTTCAGTGATGGGATCGATTGGGTGTGAGAACTCCAGCACGATTACACGGCCACCTGGCTTAAGCACACGGTACATGGAACGCAGAGCCGCATTTTTATCGGTGACATTACGCAAGCCAAAGGCTATGCAGACACAATCGAAAGTATTGTCGGCAAAAGGCAGGCATTCAGCATTGACCTGGGCATAACGAATGTTACCGGTCAGGCCACGATTAATCAGGCGATCCCGCCCGGTACGCAACATGGCGGCATTAATATCGGCCAGCACGACCTGACCTTTCGGGCCTACCCGTTTTTCAAACAAGGTCGTTAAATCACCGGTTCCTCCGGCTAAATCTAATACATGATTGCCTTCACGGATATTGGCCAGTTGAACAGCAATGCGTTTCCAGATGCGGTGAATGCCGAATGACATCAGGTCATTCATCACATCGTATT
>RFQK01000173.1 GCA_009925045.1 Methylococcaceae bacterium | reverse complement strand
TGCTAATCCGCACTCGTTTAGCAAGGTATCGCGGTCGGCGCCCAACACCATAGTCGTCACATCACCGTCTAGACGGGATAGCGTCCGGAACTTGAATCCGTGTTGACTGCTGATCAACCAACCCGCCAAAAACACCATCAATAAGACTATGCTCAGCGCCACTACCCAGCACCGCGAGGCTTGGCCGCGACTGGCTCTGACGGGTAACTCAATAAAACGATAACTGACCCAAGCCAAAATCACACTGATGGCTAACATGCTCAAACGAATCGAGGGGTCGGGTAATGAGGACTCAGCGATGTGGGCAAATGTCAGTAAAGGCCAATGCCATAGATACAAGGGGTAACTAATCAGTCCTATCCAGATCATGAGTGGATTGGCCAGAACGTGCTGATTCAACCAGGCTGTTTGACTGCCTGTACCGGCTAACATCAGGCATACCGCACCGACAGTGGGTAGAAGCGCCCATGCACCCGGGAATGAGGCATGGCGGTCCAGAGCGAAAAGAGCCGTCAGGATTAAGCATAAACCCAAGCCAGCCAGCAGGTTTTGATGGCGCTTGATAAAACCAACTGATGTTTGCTGGCGACTAAACGCCATCAGCGAGCCAATGCTTAATTCCCAGAAACGGCTGAGCGGAGAATAAAAGTCCGCAACCGTATCGTGCCTTACTAGCCACAAACTGAACAGGAGCGAAATAACGCTGAGCCCGACAATGATACGTAAAATCAGGGTCTTGGGTAAACGCCAGACCCATTGTAAAACTAAGGGCCAGACGATATAAAACTGCTCTTCTATTGCCAATGACCAGAGATGTAACAGGGGTTTAGTCTCTGCAGCGGAGTCAAAGTAGCCGGCTTGTTTCCAGAGCACAAAATTAGCCGAAAAACTGGTGCCACCCATGATGAGCTTAGCCAGCATCTTGTATTCGTCGGGTGTCAGTAAAACCCAGCCAATCGCGATCCCAGCGATCAAAACAAAAATTAAGGCAGGAAAAATGCGCTTAATACGACGGCTATAAAAGTCTAGATAGGAAAAACCATGCTGTGCCAGACTGGCAAAAATATGGCTGGAGATCAGATAGCCTGATATTACAAAAAAGATATCGACCCCTATAAAACCGCCTGGAAGCGCTTCCGGAAAAGCATGGAAAACAATGACGGCCAGAATGGCAAGCGCTCTTAAACCGTCAATATCTGGACGATATTCCTGAGTGGTGAGGTGCAAGCGCTGGCAATGTGTGCTTAGCGCGTCAGTTGGGCGGGTAACAGAAATCGGCGACATACGCAAAAAACCAGAAGGCTCGCTTGAAGCGAGCCTGGCCCCTTATTTGAGGACGAGTTTACTGATTGCGGGTAAAACAACGAAGGTGCAGGTCATGATCCAGAAAATTCCAATGGTAATGACGACACCCATGCTGGCGATGCCGGCATGGGGTGAAAAGGCCAGGCCCACAAAACTGGAAATCGTGGTTAAGGCACCATAAAACATGCCACGTGCGGTGCTGGACTGGTAGATATTCTGATTTTCGGATAGCGAATGATGCAGTTTCTCAACCATATGGATGCCATTATCCACGCCTAAGCCCATCAATAAAGGCAGGGCAATAATATTGGCAAAATTGATCGGCGTTCCAGTGAAAACCGTGGTCGCCATGGTAAATAAACCGGCCAGAACCAGCGGGGTCATGACCAGTAAAGTATCGACGATACTGCGACGGATGAGCATAAGCAAGACCGCAATCGACACCAGTGCAATGGTAATCGCTTCCTGGAATGCCGCCAGTACGGCTTTCATCGATTCCCAATACATCACCGGTAAATCGGTCGCATTCGGCGCTATGGCCTGGACATCGGTGATAAAGGTTTGCATATTATCCAGATCATTCAGGTCTTTCTTGGGATAAATCTGAATCCGGTACAGACCTTCAGCGCTGAGCCAGCGTTCCCGTAAGTTAGTCGGAATTGCATCAATGGTAATTTCTTCCGCTTTAAATCCGGTGAGTAATTGATTCATCACCGTTGGCAGAGTACCCAACAAAGAGGTCTGAATTTTTTCGATAAACACGCCGCGATCGGGTTGCAGACGGGCATCTAATTCAACCAAAACATCCTCCAGTTCCTGCTTGAACGCTTTTAAGGACTGGATATCGGAGGGACTGGTTTTTTTCGGCAACGTGGCATCGACCGTTGCAATCATCCGTTTGATGCTGGCAGCGGGGTCTTCCCCGGTTTTTAAGAGCGGAAATCCCTGGCTTTGCTGGCCCAAAGTTAAGGCCATATCATCGATGATCGCCAGCTTTTGTTCCTGATCATCCGGAACGAAATCAAACAGACTGACAGTTTTGTCGACAGTTTCAAGTTTAGCCAATTGAGCCTGAAGTTCATGTGCCTCCGCTGCATTATTAGCCAGAACGGTCAGGGTCATCGGCGAGGTTTCACGCGCCTTCATCAGTTCTTTAAAAGCAATCACTGATTCGGTATTGGGGTCGCGCAAATTTAAAGGATTAAAATCGGTCTTGACCTGAAACACAAAAAAGATCGAGACCAATGTCCCGACCAAGGTCACTGCGCTGATCGGTTTGGCATAATGCAAAGTAAATGACGCCAACAATGCAGAAAACTTGGAATCACCCGGTTGTTCGCCTTTGTGCAAAATATGACGCGGGGGGGTCGGTAACAATTTCAAAATAACCGGTAATACGGTCAGCGTAATGAACAGACAGATAAACAAACTGGTCCCCGCCAGCAAGCCCAGTTCGGAAATGCCCTGGTAATCCGTCGGAATAAAGGCATATAAGCCAATTGAAGTAGTACCCGCACAGAGAATCAAGGACGGAGCGGTTTCAACCAGTGCTGAACGTATCGCCGAGGGTTTGTGATTACCGTGTTGATCCAAATTATCACGGTAGCGCAAACACAAGTGAATCGCGTATTCCACACCCAAACCAATATTGGATACCGCAAAGGCCACCGAAATCAGATTCAGCTGCTTCACCGCGACCGAGGCAAACAGACCACAAAACACCATGCCCAGTCCCAGAGTGATCAGGGTTGCCCACATCAACAGCCAGGAGCGGTAAGCCAGCAGCAGAATAATCAATACCAGTAAAATAGAAAAAATACTGGCATTAAAAGTACCCTGACTCATGCCGGCCATTTCATCGTGTTCCAGGCCTACTTCGCCGGTGATCCAGACTTTGACTGCCGGCAAGTTGGGGTCTTGAACCTTGGCCACCGAGGCGCGGATCACGTTAATCGCTGGTTCCACCGGTAAAATCTGGCTGTAATCGAATTTAGGCGTGACAAAAATAAAGGCCTTGTCCGATTGTTGTTCGCTAATTTTGTTCTCAGCAATCAGATTTTGCCAGGACAAAAGATCGGTCTCACCGTTCAAGGTCTTGTGTAAAGAATGACTGACTTTATCGATCAGAGACATGATATCGATAGGCACTTCTTCGCTGCGATTTTCCGCATTGAGAGCATCTTGGAAAATCGAAAAGAAACCGTTCAGGCTGGGATCTTTAGAAATCCGACCAATAAACGGTCAGCCTTTGTTTCTCAAATAAAATATGCCCGATGCCTGACTCAACTCCTTGGTGCCAGTCAATGAATACTC
>RFQK01000172.1 GCA_009925045.1 Methylococcaceae bacterium | reverse complement strand
CTGTCAAATTAACCACGGCTGTTAATGCCGATGGTCAATGCCCAGGAGTGTTTGGTGTCCAGGCAATGCCATCTTCCTATATCATCGATCGTAAGGGTAAAGTGAGACATATTCAATTGGGCTTTAATCTTTCCGAAAAAGCCGAATTAAAACAAAAAATTGAAAAAATCTTGGCGGAATAAGCAAAAGGCACAAAGCATATGATAGGGAAATTGAGATATGCACTGGTGTTTCTGGTGTGTCTGACTGGCTGTACCCAACAAGTTATGCCTTGGGAACGTGGCTTTTTGGCCAAACCACAAATGCAACTGGATACTGATCCGGAGCGGTCAAAAATCATGAAACATACCTTCAGCTCAAAAGAAGCGGCAACGGGTGGTTACGGCGTGGGTGGAGGTGGTTGTGGCTGTAATTAAACGCAACAAATCTGCATTAAGCACTCTAAGTCTGGCAGCCCTCGCTTTGCCAGGGGTTATGGCATCAGCAGCGGATAGCGATCAGTATTCTGTGGATACCTTGTTTTCGCGCTATTCGGAAAGTCAAAATCGCATGAAAATTGATGCCTATCAGGCTTCAGCTTATTTGCCTTTAACCGACACCCTGAATTTTAGGGTGAATGGCGTTAAAGATGTCGTAACCGGCGCATCTCCGGTTACCTATTATCCTGCTGCTGGCAAGGCCAAAATGATTATGTCGGGTGCTTCAATTGCCGATGTGCGTGATGCGGTCGATATTAGCGCTAGTTATACCAATAACCTGGGTCAGTTTGGGGTGGATGTCGGACGTTCGAGTGAAAACGACTATAACTCCAGCTTTTTTAATATTGATTCTAAGTTCGATTTCAATCAGAAAAACACCACATTGGCCTTGGGTTATGGCTTTGCATCAGATAATGTCTGGGCAATTGATCATTGTCCACCGCATTGTGAGGGCATGGTGGGTAATGAAGGCAAATACCGACGCTCGGGTGTCGGCGGTGATAAACAAAATCATCAAGGTTTAATCGGCATCACCCAGTTGCTTGATAAGCATTCCTTTGTGCAGGCGAACCTCACCTACAGTTATAGCGGTGGTTATCTATCGGATCCTTATAAGGCCGTCTATGCGCCTTGGGTAACAGAGCCTTACCCCAATTATGCCGACTCTGGTTTTATGCATGATACCCGTCCGGGCGAAAAGCATCAGATTGCCTTTTTGACACGCTATGTGCGTCATTTTAGCAATTTAAACTCTGCGGCATTGCACCTAGATTACCGGTATTACGCCGATACTTGGAATATCGGTGCGCATACTTTTGAGCTTAGCTGGAATCAGCCTATTGTGGATCATTGGTCGATAACGCCTAAGTTTCGTTATTATTCTCAAAATGCTGCCGAGTTTTATCAACCGTATTACACATCGCAGCGTACGGATGGTTTTTACTCTTCCGATTATCGTCTTGCACGTTTTGGCAGTGTTTCTGGAGGTGTGCAGATAGAAAAGCAATTTTTTAGCAAGCTTTCTGTGGGTTTTGCCATTGATTTCTACAAACGTGATTATAGCTACAGCATAAACGGTGGTGCAGGCAGTCCGGTGGATAATTTCACCTTTTCAATTTTAAGTGCCAACATCAACTATAAATTCTAGAATAAGACCGTAAAGTACAACGCCAAGCTGTTTTGGCGGTCGCAAACAAGGCATTTATGGCGCTGCAGTTGTTCAAATATCCATTCACTGCAATGGGCTCTCCCTGTGAAATTCAGCTTTATGCCGCGTCGGTCAGTGATGCGGCTGCTGTTGCACAATCCATCATTCATGACATTGAGCGCTTAGAAAGTAAATATTCGCGCTATCGTCCCGATAGTTTTTTAGCAGAGATCAATCGTGCCGCAGCTAAAGCCCGCAAAATAGCGATTGATGATGAGACAGCGAGTCTGTTGCATTATGCCCAGACCTGTTATGAACAAAGCGATGGCTTATTCGATATCAGCTCCGGCGTATTACGCAAGTTATGGGATTTTAAACAGTCCGACGCCATGCGTATTCCAAATCCAGAACACATTCAGCGGGTGCTGCAGTATGTGGGCTGGGATAAAGTCAGGTGGACGTCGTCCTCATTGGCGTTCTCAGCTAAAAACATGGAGTTGGATTTTGGCGGCATTGTTAAAGAGTATGCGGCTGATAGGGCAGCCTCTATTGCCTACGCTATGAAACTCAAGTATGGCATCGTGAATCTAGGTGGCGATATTCGGGTGATTGGTCCGCATCCGGATGGTTCGCCCTGGCGGATTGGTGTTCAGGATCCCAGGCACAAAAATGCTGTGTTAAAAGTTGTGGCACTGGAGCACGGTGCTATGGCCAGTTCCGGGGATTATGAACGCTGTATCCAGATCAACGGCCAGCGTTATTCCCATATCCTCAATCCTCAAACCGGTTTTCCGGTGAATTATCTGGCAGCTGTCACCGTGACCAGTGATTTATGTGTGTTAGCCGGCAGCGCGTCTACCATAGCGATGTTAAAAGCTGATCAGGGTATGGCATGGTTATCTGATTTAGGCTTGCCGCATCTTTGGGTGACTGTCGATGGTAAGATGGGCGGCGATTTAGTCGACATCTGAGCGTTACCGGAATAGCGCTGATTTTGCTTCAGGCTTTATCAACAACAGGTTTTTTGTTCGGTTGTTCCAGATCCCATTCGCTTAGCATTGAATTCTCATGGCCTTCTTCAGGATACAAAAATGACTTTAATCCGCCAGACCGATTTTATAGACAGTATTTGTGACGCCTTGCAGTACATTTCTTATTATCATCCTCAAGACTTTATTCAGGCGCTTCATGCTGCTTATCTGAAGGAACAAAGTCCGGCGGCCAAAGATGCGATGGCGCAAATTCTGATCAACTCCAGAATGTGCGCCGAAGGCCATCGACCGATTTGTCAGGACACCGGGATTGTCACGGTGATGTTAAAAGTCGGTATGGAGGTGCGTTGGGAAGCGGGCATGAGCGTGACCGAGATGGTCAATGCTGGGGTGCGTAAAGCCTATCAGCATCAGGATAATCCTTTACGAGCCTCGATTTTGTCGGATCCCGCCGGCTTGAGGCGCAATACTACCGATAACACACCGGCTGTCGTGCATGTGGAACTGGTGGAAGGCGATAAGCTGGAAGTCGAAATTGCCGCTAAAGGCGGTGGTTCGGAAGCCAAATCTAAATTCGCCATGCTCAATCCAGCGGATAGCATAGAAGACTGGGTGCTAAACATGATCCCCTCCATGGGCGCGGGCTGGTGTCCGCCCGGTATTATCGGGATTGGTATTGGCGGGACTGCGGAAAAAGCTATGCTACTGGCCAAGCAAGCCTGTATGGGCTCGATTGATATTCAGGATTTGATCGCCCGGGGACCGACCAATAAACTAGAAGAATTGCGTTTAAGTCTGTACCAAAAAATTAATGCCTTAGGTATAGGCGCGCAAGGTCTGGGTGGTTTGACGACTGTGTTGGATGTCAAAATTTTGGATTTTCCAACCCATGCGGCGAATAAACCCATCGCCATGATCCCTAACTGCGCGGCAACCCGGCATCTACATTTTGAGTTGGATGGCTCCGGTCCTGCACGTTTGGAACCGCCTCGACTGGAAGACTGGCCGGTGATTACCCAGCAAGCCAGTTCAGCTAAACGCGTCAATATTGATAGCTTAAGTCATGCGGATA
>RFQK01000171.1 GCA_009925045.1 Methylococcaceae bacterium | reverse complement strand
ACCAGCATGACGCATCTGCAAAATGCTATGCAACGCATTAAACAGGCGGTTAGTTGAGTTTATTTCACCCTGTCGACCTTGGGTCGGCTTTGCATGTAATGAGGTTTAAAAATGAAATTCACACCCTGCCAAGACCTTTGCACCAAAGACAGTGACATCTGCCAAGGCTGTGGCCGTACTATGAGCGAAATTGCTGAAACTAAGAAAATCGTCAAATCAGCAGTCGATTTTATTCAGCAGCAAGCCTACGAAAACCCTGAGGATTTTGTGGCGGCTATCAGTAAAAGCATTCTTAAAAAAGTTAATCTTTCATGAATATCACACCGCTATCTCAACTGCCTCGCCAGACCGTACCGGCTTTTCCCGGTTGGTGGATAGCGCTGGGCCCAGGAATTGTCTGGATGGCGCTGGCCCAAGGTAGCGGTGAGTTAATCTGGTGGCCTTATATGGTTGCCAAATATGGCCTGACTTTTTTATGGCTGCTGGTTCCCGCTTGTCTGTTGCAATACCCCTTAAATTTGGAAATTGGTCGCTACACCCTGCTGACCGGCGAATCTATTTTTCATGGCTTTATCCGGCTGAATCGTGGCTTCGGGATTTTTCTCTGGCTATTAATGTCGGTTTCATTTCTATGGTTTGGCGCATTCGCATCCGCTGGCGGCACCGCTATGGCTGAATTAACCCACTGGCCTGAAGGCTGGAGTCAGCGTGGTCAAAGCCTATTTTGGGGCTATATGTCGATTGCTATTTTCATCATGGCCATTTTAAGCAGTGGCGTGATATACACGCTGATTGAACGCTTTATGAAACTGGTGGCAGTAGTCACCGTCATTGGCTTTGCGAGGCTTGTTGGGACCGACCGGTGATTCCCCTCGTCCTTGGGACAGTCACGACGGCAGTAAATTATTAACGGCTATTACCTTTGCAGGACTGGGCGGTTTTTGGATTCTGTTTTATTCCTATTGGTTAAGGGACAAAGGTGTGGCTATGTCGGCATTTGCCGGACGGATCACAGGCTTGGGTGGCAACGAAGAAGCCGTGCATAGCGACGGCAATCTACCCGCAGATAATCAGATGAGTCAGCACAACTGGCGAATCTGGCGACGTTTTTTAAGCGTCGATATTCTGGTGGGCATTTTCGGTAATTTATTGACAACCCTGATGACCTGCCTGCTGGCTTATGCCTTGTTATTGCCAAAAGGTTTGCTGCCTCAAGAATATGAACTGGCAGTGGTCCAAAGCCAGTTCTTTGCAGTCAGTTGGGGTGAGGCTGGTCGTTTGCTGTTTCTGGTTGTTGCAGCCGCTTTTCTGACCGACACCTGGCTGGCAACAGCTGATGCTGTGAGTCGTATGCAAACCGATATTATCCTGACCTTATTTCCCAAAAGCCGTGATTGGCCAGCAAGACGCTGGTATTACATTGTTCTGGCTGTTTTGACCCTGATTACCTCTTTGACTATGCAACTGGACGCCCCTGGCCCGCTGATATTAACCAGCGCCCTGATTGGTTTTATAGGCACGATTTTGTTTCCGGTGGCGTTGTATCTGCTGAACTACCGTTTACTTCCGGCTCATCTGCCCGAATGGGCCCGGCCACGGGGTAAACCATGGTTTTTAGCTCTGAGCTTTTTGGTCTACCTGGTTCTGGCCGGTTTGTATTTGTACAATTTGCTGGTGCTTAGCCCTGCCTGAATACTCTCAACGGCGAGTATTTCAACACGGGTCGTAAACCCCATCGTGCGGCTAGGACAACAATCAGGGTTGCCAGTGATGGCAAGACTAACCAGTATTGCCATATCAACCCAAAATCTAATTGCAACAGTTTTTGATAGACAATAAAACGCACCAGTTCAGCGATTCCAACCGCCAATAAGCCAGAAACACCGCCCAATAAGGCAAACTCCAAATTCTGTATCCGCAGCAGTAAAGCGCGGCTAGCACCCAGAGTTCTCAATAAAGCCCCTTGGTATAAACGCTGATCCAAGGAAGCCGCGATCGAAGTCAATAGCACACAGACACCGGCTACCAATGCGAAGCACAACAAATAATCAATAGCCGCGGTTAATTGACGCAATAAGCCCTTAATTTGTTCCACCCATTGCCCAACATCCAGAAGACTCAAGGCGGGAAACTGACTATGCCAGCTGTTTAATAACTGCTTTTGCGCTAGGGGCAAATAAAAACTGGTCATCCAGGTAGTCGGAAACTGTTCTATGGTCCCAGGTGAAAAAATCATATAAAAATTGGGTTTCAGTGTGTCCCACTGCAAACTTCTCAGACTACTCACTCTGACCTCTAACTGAGCACCACCAATACTAAACCCCAATACGTCACCCACTTTAATGCCCAGATTATCAGCCAATTTTTGTTCGACCGATACCAGGCCTGAGGTGTCAGGCGGCCATGCCTCACCCGCGACAATACGATTATCTTCTGGCAGGTTTGGCACAGTCGTTAAACTCAGTTCACGCTGAGTGGCCGCTTCCCCCTGACTTTCTTTGCTGACACGTTGAGTCACGGTTTGCTGGTTAATGGTTAACAAACGACCACGAACCACTGGATAAAAGGTATTGGTTTGAATACCGGCTTGTTGCAGGCTATCGGCAAAGGCTTGTTTACTGTCCGGCAAAACATTAATCACAAAATAATTCGGGGTGTTCTCCGGTAATTGTTGCTGCCAATTGAGAATCAAATCATTTCTGACACTATAACTCAGCAACATTGCCGAGAGGGTCAGGGTAAAGGCGAGGATCTGAGCCAAGGTCAGTTGTTGCTGTTGCAATAAAGATTTGAAGGCCAGACGAGTCGACAGCCCTAAGTATTGAATACCTGCTTGCATGGCTTTTAAAATTAAGGCGATCAGAGATGATAAGAGCCCGTACGCCACCACAATTCCCGCTAGTAATTGCAAGGTCATTAAATGATCACGGCTGTATTGGGCCACCAAGACCGTCAAAATCCCAAGCGCCAACCCGTAAACCAAGTACACCGAAATGGGGGTTGGCAGCCAGTCTCTGCGTAATACACGCACTGCAGAAACTTGGCGCAATCTGAGTAGAGGTGGCAATGCAAAACCCAGTAATAACAACATACCACTGGCCCAGGCAATAACGAGCGCACTCAAACTGGGCTCACTCAAGGGATTAGCCATCAACGCCGCCAATAGATAGAGTAAATAATTATGGCCCAGCCAGCCGAATGCGCAACCAAGCAAGCAACTCAATCCGCCCAGCATCAAAATCTGGAGGGCAAATAGCATCATTACCCGATCTTGACGACAGCCCAGACAACGCAATAGCGCCACAGCATCATAATGTCTCTCACTATAGCGTTGCGCAGCCATAGCAATAGCCACACCCGCTAACACCATGACCAAAACACTGGATAGCCCTAAATACCGTTCCGCCCGTCGAAAAGCCGTTCCCAGCTCAGGTCTGTCCTGATAAATATCCAGTATTTTTTGACCTGGTGGGAGTTGATGCTGAACAAGTTCCCGGAATTGCTTAATGACAGCTTCTGAACCATTAAATTGATACGCATAGCTAACCCGACTACCCGGTTGTATCACTTCTGTCGCAGCCAGATCTTGCCAGTTAAACATGACCCTGGGCAGAAAAGCGTAGAAATCACCCGCCTTATCTGGTTCGTAATTTAACTGGGCAGTCACTTTAAGCACTAGTTCACCCAGCTGAATCTGGTCGCCTGTATGA
>RFQK01000018.1 GCA_009925045.1 Methylococcaceae bacterium | reverse complement strand
TTCAAAAAAAATCAGTGGTTAAAGCTTGTTTCGAAAGTTTGGCTTCTGATGTGTCACCCAAAGAGCTGGCGATAAGAAAGGAATACCTTGCGGAAATTGAAGCACAAATAACTGCTAATTCATTAAACAAAGGTGTGTGATTTATGTTGAAGCTTAAAGCAGTGAAAGAAATGACAGGTCTAAGTCGTTCGACCATCTATGCCTATATCGAGAAGGGAAATTTTCCGAGACAGGTTAAGTTGGGTGAGCGCTGTGTAGCCTGGCTGGAAGAAGAAGTGGCAGCTTGGTTAGATGCCAGAATTACTGAGCGTGACGCAAGTAATGACAATTTTTTTAACAAAAAAGGAGGTAAAAATGCCTAAGTTTGAAGTGGAGTATGCAATCACTGGTTATGGGACGGTAACTGTATATGCTGATAATGAAGAACAAGCATACAGTGAATTTTCATGTAATTCGATGAAAGACTTATTACATGGACTGCCTTGGGAAGAACCCGATGTGGTGGGGATAATCGAAGTTGCATCTGATGAAGACGATGACGATGAAGACGAGGAGGGTTAATTCATTAATTAGCTAAACAAATTTATTCCATAGGGTCGAGTGGAATAAATCAAGAAGACCAAACTATGTGCTGGTTATAACCAGACGGGAAACCTTTGCGCTGAAATTTTGGAAGATGGAAGCGCAACGGCCACCGGTACTTAAGAAACCGGCTTGGGATAATCTTATGACAATCTCAGGCCAAAAACAAGTGCTTAAAACCACCACTAATCCTGGGGGTGGTTTTCAAGTTATTAAACTCGTCCTTTCAGGCTGACTATTTTACAGCCTAAGGACACTTTTGCCTGAAATATGGCAAGTGAGATAAAAATGAATAATAGTACACAAACTGATATTACAAAAACCCCAGTCGACTATGAAAAAGAATGGTACGAAAGAATTGTCTTTGAGTGGTTGGAGGATTACTTTACTAACACTTGGTGCAGTGAAGAACTAGAGACTGAGTTTGATGGAACCGCAGATTTCAAATTTAAATTTGATGTCTGCTCTGACAAAGTGGTGTTACCTGTTCAGTTGGATGAGCAACGCAAAGTTGTTAAGGTCAATGAGCCTGTGTCATCGAGTGTAACAAAAGAGGTTGTATTTGAAGAAGTATTCAATATCGATGTCCGCTGGAAAAAAGAGTTAAAAGCGATGCAGTTGACTTTCGAAAAACTCAAGTTTGTACCTGTAGATTATGAAATCACCATTAAGGGTGATTGCCAAACTGCAATTATAGGAAGTATCAGTGATCAAGCCTATCAGTATTGGAAAAGCGGGGTTAGTCCTGGAGGTGTAAAGCTTAAAGAGATTGATTATTATTATGGAAATAAAGGAAACCAAGTTCCTGATTATGCGAGAATTTTTCCAAAGGAAGATTTATTCCTTCATGATGATGTTTATCATGAAATATTAGCAGATCCCTATAATTCATACATGGTCATTGATGATGATAACGGGGATCGTATTCTTAAATTGGGTTTAGATGAATATAGTTTGAACCGTAAAGGAATTAAGTCTTTTTTCCTTTTGGATGTGAACGATCTGTTGGTGGAAGGTCAACCTGTTTACATTGGAGATGCTTATCAATTTGGAAAAATGTTTATAGGTCAGTTAAAACTTTTTGCCCCCTTTGATGTTAAGAAGCTGAGTGTTGGGATTGTCATTTACGAAAAAAGACAATATGTCCACAGTGTTTATTACGATGGAGTGCGTGTAGATGAAATTAAAAGTAAGTGTCAATCAACATCCAAAAGTTTCCACCCATCAACACCGAAAATTTTCCAGGTTAATGTGTAGGGTTATTGCTTTTCAAAGGGGTCGGAAGGCTTTTTTATGCCTGGCAAAAAGCATTGGCAAGACTGGAAATGGGGGTGGTTAAAATAAATGCTCTAACCAGCCTGGTTTTTGAATGGCAACACTACAGCGCCAGCCTTCAGGTTATCTAGATAATCCGCCCAAGCCTGCATCATTTTCTTACGCTCAGCCAGATGGGCAGTTCTGTTGTATGCCCTGCCGTTTGGATCTCGAACTGCATGGGCTAATTGGTGTTCAATAAAGTCCGGTCTGAACTGTAAAACCTCATCCAGAATAGTACGCGCCATCGCTCTAAAACCGTGCGCAGTCATTACATCTTTACCATAACCTAAACGTTTCAGAGCCGCATTCAATGTGTTCTCTGACATACACCTATCTCCATTAGGAGTACGCTCTGAAGGGAAAACAAATTTTCCTCTACCAGTTAATGGTTGTAGTTCTATCAATATTTCTCTAACTTGTTTTGCCAATGGAACTATATGCTGACTTTCAGTTTTCGTTACTAGATAACGCCACTCAGAAGATTCAATATTGATATCTTGCCACTGCATTGACCTTAACTCACCCGGTCTAACAAAAACCATTGGTGCAATTTTCAATGCACATGCGGTTGGAAAACTACCTTGATATCCATCTATGGCTCTCAACAATTCAGCTACTTTTATTGGGTCAGTTATTGATGCGAAGTGCTGACCTTTTGCCGGCTTTAATGCTCCCCGTAAATCCGGAGTTATATCTCGATTAGCTCTACCTGTTGCAACAGCATAGCGAAATACCTGTCCACATATCTGCAATACTCTATGAGCAGTATTAACAGTCCCCCTACTCTCAACCCGACGCAAACAATCCATAATTTCAACGGGAGAAATGTCATCAATAGACTTCTTACCAATCCAAGGAAAAACATTACGTTCAAGCATTCTTTTTGAACGATTATTCTTCTCCTCCCATTTAGATACCATTTTTTGTCCCCATTCCCTGGCGACAACCTCAAAACCATTTACATCACTATCAACCCTAGATTGCTTAATTGCCTTACGAAGCTCGCCAGGATCAATGCCGTCTGATAGCTGTTTTCTGGCATGATCTCTTTTATCTCTAGCTTGCTTAAGAGTAAGTTCTGGATAAACACCAAGCGCAAGTGTTTTTTCCTTTCCTGCAAAGCGATATTTCAATCGAAAGTATTTTGAACCATTGGGATGCACCAATAAATACATCCCCTTTTCATCGGCGAGCTTATATGACTTATCCAGCAAGGGCTTAGCGGCTTTAACACTGACATCAGTAAGTGACATTGGGGGTATCTCCTATTCGAAATCCAGCTATGCCCCCAATAATACCCCCTGATACCCCCGGATTTCAACACTCTTTACTGGACATTACCAGACATAAAAAAACCCGCAATCCATACAGGACGCGGGTTTTAAGGAATTTATTGAATCTCTTTGGAAGTATTGATGGAGGCTGCGAGCGGAATCGAACCGCTGTATACGGCTTTGCAGGCCGCTGCATAACCACTTTGCTACGCAGCCTAAAATCTTAAACAAAAAAGCCGCGAAGTCGCGGCTTTTAATTTGGAGCGGGAAACGAGGCTCGAACTCGCGACCCCAACCTTGGCAAGGTTGTGCTCTACCACTGAGCTATTCCCGCGTAACTGAATATCCGACTATTATATGCAGATACGGATACTCTGTCAATCATCATTGCAAATTAATTGCGAGTGCCCAGCCTCTTTTACCTTCACATTCGCCTGAAGTCATTTCAACTTCAACGAAGACATCTTTCTTGCCATAAGCATCTTGAGACTGAATGACTTTAACTGGAGTACCGTCAGGAATATGTTTGCAACCCTCACGATCATTTTCTTCGGTATCATCGTAAGCAGCCATTGATCCTGGCACAGAAACTAAACGAATGGTCGCATTCGGATCGTAAGCGTTGGCACTTTTCAGCTGGTAATTTTGACCAATCACAACAGGTTTGGCCTGGTGAACGGGCAATTTAGCATCAGAACCACCACTAAACAGAAAAATCAAAAGCAACAGTACACCTGCGGCACCACCATAAAATACTTTTGGATTAGCTTCACGCAAAGCCAATACAGATGCGAGCACATTGGCTGCATTAGCTTCAGAAGCCTGCTGCGCGGCGGCAGGCGCGGGCTCAACGACGGGTGCAACTTCAGGGGTATCTACTTGTACCGGCGCTTCATTTTCGTTGTTGTTTTCTTCGACGCTCATCATTAGTCTCCTCTATAAGAAAAAGTTTTTATTATTATTTAAAGCCTTAAGTTACCATGCTACGAGAACATTTCAAGCTTTGATTTCCCATAGACCACAAATCTTCGCTTATAACGATGAAAACCGTTCGTGTTTATTTATTGCAGAACAAATTTTATCCCTATCACCATCAGTAATACCGCTAGAACAGGTCTTAAATAACTCTCCGGAATTTTGGCACTAATAAGACTGCCTATCCAAATCCCTGGCACGGACCCAATCAACAAGCTGAGTAATAAATCAAGATCAAAATTACCCAAACTCAGATGCCCAAGACCTGCAACCGCTGTCAGTGGAATAGCATGGGCTAAATCTGTCCCAACAATTTTTAAGGTTGACATCTTGGGATACAAGAACAGCAAGGCAACCGTTCCCAAAGCACCTGCCCCCACAGAAGATAAAGTTACCAACACACCCAACACGATACCGGTGAGGATTGTGGCTACTTTTTCCCAACGCGGTGAAAAACGACCTGCATTATCAACCGTACTTGACTGATCATCGATCTCAACTTCAGTGGTCTTATTTCTGAGCAATACGGCACGTATCAATAGCGCACAGGCGGTCAGAATCAAGGCTACGCCTAAGGTGAATGTGATGGTACCGGTTATCTCCTTACCGACTGACATCAAATTTTTCAGTACATACAAGGTGACTGCAGCTGCAGGCAAACTTCCGATAGCCATCAAGGCAACAATTCGCCAATCAACGGAGCGATGTTTACCATGGTGAACCAGCACCCCGGCCGTTTTGGTAATAGAGGCGTACAGCAAATCAGTTCCAACTGCGACCGCTGGTTTAAACCCAAATAAAAACACCAGCAAAGGTGTCATCAGTGAGCCACCCCCAACACCTGTCACACCCACTAACAAACCCACCGCAAATCCTGATAGGGAGTACATCATGTTCATTATCAATAATCCTGTAATCTTTATCAGTTAAAAGAATAACAGTCTCGCCCCAGGATTCTTAATGAATATTTATCATTTAATTATCTATAATCAAGATAAACACTCCAGTCTTCGCTAGCATGGTGAGCTTTTCAACTCGTCATTGCCAATAATTTTGTAGACAAAGACATCAATTTGCTCAACAATATTATAAAATTCTTATATACATAAGCAGGTAATGGCTTTTATGATTTTCAGACAACTTTTTGAGCCCGAAACCTCGACTTACAGCTACTTAATAGCCTGCGAGCGGACGCGTCGCGCATGTCTGATTGATTCAGTTGCTTCAGAAGTTAGCAAAATTATCGATTTACTCCAGGAACTGGATCTTAAGCTGGTCTACACCTTAGAAACACATGTCCATGCTGACCACGTCACTGGCGCAGGCCTTTAGCGGTGATGCCTTATTAATAGATGGCTGTGGACGCACAGACTTTCAACAAGGCGATGCCGGCCAGCTTTATGACAGCATCACCCAAAAATTATTTACCCTGCCCCCCGATACCTTGGTTTACCCAGGCCACGATTACCATGGCAACACTGTGTCTACTATCAGACAGGAAATGACCAAAAACAGCCGACTTGGCAATCAAATCGGTAGAGATGAATTTATCGCTATCATGCAAGCTCTTAAACTGGCTTACCCGCGCTATATTGATCAGGCATTGCCAGCCAATCAGTCCTGCGGACTTCCACAACAATCCTAAGCATGCTGACAATCACCATTGCCCTTTCCTTATGTATCGGCCTTTTATTGGGCTTGTTAGGTGGTGGCGGCTCAATCTTGACTGTCCCTATGCTGGTCTACGTTTTAGGCATGGAAACCAAATCAGCGATTGTTACCTCATTTGTAGTAATCGGAAGTTCCAGCCTGATCGCTCTAATTCCTCATGCCCGTTCTAAGGCCGTTTGCTGGAAAAGTGGTTTCTGGTTTGGTATTTCCGGTACTTTTGCTGCTTTTAGCGGCGGGCGACTCGCCACTCAATTTCCCAACGAACTGTTAATGCTCATGTTTGGCTGTGTCAGTCTGCTGACCGGTTTGTTGATGCTAAATAAATCTAAAAATCCCACTGAAGCAACTGAGATCCCTAATAGTCTTTGCCCACTCAATATCCCTTTCTTTAAATTAGTACTAATAGGCGGACTGGTGGGTTTAATTACCGGCATGGTAGGGGTTGGCGGCGGATTTTTGATTGTCCCTGCCCTATCCATGCTGGTAGGACTACCGATACAAGGTGCCATTGGCACTTCCTTGTTAATCATCTTTCTTAATGCAGCAGCAGGTTTAGCGGGTTATAGCCAACATATGTCACTGGATTGGCAGTTAGCCGGTTTGGTCGCCGCATCTACTATTACCGGCAGTATGTTGGGTGCATTACTCAACCCTTTCATTCAACCCGATCAACTGAAAAGGGGATTTGCACTATTAGTGATTATTGTGGCTTGTTATGTTCTATATCAAAATTCACTGACCGCATACCGTCTAATATGGGCTGATGGATACATTGGGGATGCACATGCAGAACTATGATGTGATTGTTTGTCATTGGTGCCAGTATCGTTTGGTCCGCCATGTTTACCTATGCCGATATGTTTATTGCTCAACGACACGCTAGCATAGGCGATATTTTACTACTGTTCATCTACCTTGAATTAGGCGCCATGGTTGGAATTTATTTCAAAACCAACACTATGCCGGTTAGGTGCTTAATTTATATCGCCATAACAGCACTCTCTCGCTTGTTAATTGCCGACATCCAAAGCCACCATCAAGTCGATAACGGCATTTTGATCGTTTCGGTAGCCATACTTTTGCTAGCGATATCTACACGTGTAATTCGCAAACCTTCCAGCGAATAATCCCAATTAGGTGAGACGATGAAATCCAATGTTAATTTAAATAGACGACGTTTTTTAAGTCAGACAGGTTTTGGATTATTAGCCTTCGCTGGTTTGCCAGCAGCTTTGCAAGCCATGCAAACCGCGGATAGCATGCAAACTTTGCCTGCAGGTAAAGCTTCAGCTAATTTCTTAGCAGATGTTGAAATTGAGCTTTATGCCCAAGCCAGTAAGCTCAGTATTTTGCCCGGCCCCGCTACCTGGGTCATGCGTTATAGCGCCAAACTGATAAAAGGCCCCAGCAACACCTTAACCGAAATCCCAGGCTCGTATTTGGGACCGGTGATGCGTTTTCAAACCGGCCAGAAAATACGTATTTCGCTGATCAATCTTCTAGACGAAGCCACTATCGTGCATTGGCATGGTTTACACGTTCCTGCTGAAATGGACGGTTCACCGCATTACGCTATCGCCAAGGGCGAACGCTTCGTCTACGAATTTGAAATGCTCAACCGTGCCAGCATGAATATTTACCACCCCCACCCCCATCATCAGACTGCCCGGCAGTTTTATATGGGGATGGCTGGAGCTATGATCGTCAATGACGCTGAAGAAGGCCGTCTGGAACTGCCGTCAGGGGAATATGAAATTCCGCTGGTGATTCAAGATAAACAATTCGACAGCGATAATCAGCTTCATTACGGCCCACACATGCATGAGCGCATGACCGGCTATTTTGGCGAGCAGATTTTAGTCAACGGTCGCCCCAATCAGACGCTCAATTTAGCCAGTCGCGCCTACCGTTTTCGTCTCATGAATGGCTCAACCGCACGCATCTACAAACTGGCTTGGGATGACAATACACCTATTACCGTCATCGGCACCGACGGTGGCTTACTCGAGACACCCGTGCAAAAACCTTATGTCATGCTCGCACCTGCGGAGCGCTTGGACTTATGGGTCGATTTCAGTGGTCGTAAAAAAGGTAGTCAATTAATTTTACGTAGCCGACCATTCTCCGGCGCCTTACCAGCAATGGCCGAACGCATGTCCAATATGATGGGAGGCCGAGGTCAACATGGCATGGGCATGGGCGGCATGCACCACGGCATGAGCAATGATGTAAAGACTGAAGACACCCGCATGGGGGGTGACTATCCGATTTTGACTGTCAGCATTAATCGTGAAGTTTCAGACAGCCCGACATTACCCAGTCATTTAAGTCAGTTCAAACGCTACGGCTTAAACGATGTCGCCAACCCCAAACAACCGCTTCCTCTGGCTATTTCCGAGGGTCCAATGTCCATGCTACTAAACGGCAGAGGCTTTGCAGACCATGATGTTCAAGACTTTGAACGCATAGCGCTTAACAGCATTCAACTGCTAGAGATCTACCGCAGTCAATCCGGAGGTCATGGTGGAATGGGAATGGGTGGAATGGGCATGATGAGTATGGCGCACCCCATTCATTTACACGGGCAATATTTCCAGATCTTAAGCCGTACCGCTGAAAATCCAGCTGCGGGTTATGACACGGTTAAAGAAGGTTTTGTTGATAACGGCTTTAAGGACACTGTGCTTGTCATGCCGGGAGAACGCATCAAAATTATCAAGCCCTTTCAAGACTTTAAAGGCTTGTTCATGTACCACTGCCATAATCTGGAGCATGAAGACATGGGGATGATGCGTGAATTCTCAGTCGAATAAGGAGCACAAAATGGATACACCAATTCCTAAAAGCAATCGACTTCGCTGGGAAATCAGTTTAGCGCTGATCCTTAAGATTCTATTGCTAACCGGCCTATGGTTTTTGCTATTTCGCTGGCAAGCAAAACCGGAACATCCGGCCGATATCGCCGCCCGATTTGATTTACCCAGTTTAAACGCTTCATCTACCACTCAACCAACCCAGGAGTTCAACCATGTTCGGTGACGATATAGTCATGCTGTCGCGGATGCAGTTTGGTCTGACCGCGCTTTATCATTTTTTATTCGTGCCTTTGACCCTGGGCATGACTTTTATTCTCGGCATCATGGAGTCGGTTTATGTCATGACAGGGCGTGAAGTCTATAAAGACATGACCAAGTTCTGGGGCAAATTATTTGCGATTAACTTTGCCATGGGTGTGACCACGGGCATTACCCTGGAATTTCAGTTTGGTACCAACTGGGCTTATTACTCGCATTATGTCGGCGATATTTTTGGCCCCTTACTCGCCAGTGAAGGCTGGATGGCTTTCTTTTTGGAATCGACCTTTGTCGGCCTGTTCTTTTTTGGCTGGGATAAACTCAGCAAAGTACAACATTTAAGTGTGACCTGGTTACTGGCAATCGGCACCAATATTTCCGCTTTGTGGATTCTGATCGCCAACGGCTGGATGCAGCATCCGGTAGGCTCAGAGTTTAATTTTGAAACACTGCGTATGGAAATGACCAGTTTCGCGGATATCTTTTTTAATCCTGTCGCTCAGGTCAAATTTGTGCATACCGTCGCCGCTGGATACGTGACGGGATCGATGTTTGTTCTGGGCATTAGCTCTTGGTATCTGCTCAACAAACGGGATATTGGCTTTGCCCGTCGCTCTTTCTCAATTGCTTCGGCTTTTGGTCTTGCGTCTATCCTTTCGGTTATTGTGCTGGGTGACGAAAGCGGTTACACCTCAGGTGAAACTCAAAAAATCAAACTGGCCGCCATAGAAGCTGAATGGGAAACCCATCCCGCCCCCGCCAGTTTTACCGTTTTCGGCTTGCCAAATCAGGAAACTCAGACAACCGATTATGCTTTAAAAATCCCATACGCCTTAGGCTTGGTTGCCACTCGATCCATTGATGAACAAGTAATGGGATTGAAAGATTTGAAACAACAAAGTGTTGAAAAAATCAAAAACGGCATGATTGCGTATGGCGAATTGCAAAAACTACGTGCCGGAGATCGCTCTGACGCCACCAAAGCCAGCTTCAATGCGCATAAAGACGATCTGGGCTATGGCTTATTGTTGAAAAAATATACCGAACAAGTGACTAATGCAGATGCGGTGATGATTGATAAAGCCGCGAATGACACTATCCCCAAAGTCGCCCCCCTGTTCTGGACCTTCCGTATCATGGTGGCCAGTGGCTTTACCATGCTGTTCATTTTTGCCATGGCTTTTTATTACTGCGCAACGCGCGTAGCCGACCAAAAACGCTGGCTGATGCGTATGGCTGTCTGGGGCATCCCCTTACCCTGGATTGCCGCTGAAACAGGCTGGTTCGTTGCCGAGGTGGGTCGTCAGCCCTGGACAATTTCCGGTGTGTTACCGACCAATCTCAGTGTTTCCAGTATCAGCAGCGAACAACTCTGGTTCAGCATCGGTGGTTTTGCATTGTTCTATACCGTTTTATTGATCATAGAAATGTACCTCATGATCAAATACGTCCGCCTGGGACCCAGTAGCTTACACACGGGTCGTTACTGTTTTGAACAAGCTGCAAGCGCCTAAACCCTAACGAGGAATCTCTATGTTTGATTACGAATCTATGCGTTTAATCTGGTGGCTGTTCATTGGGGTAGTCGCCATTGCTTTTGCCCTGACAGAGGGCTTTGATTTTGGTATCAGCACACTGCTGCCATTTGTAGGTAAAAACGATGTCGAGCGCCGCATCGTGATTAACAGTGTGGGTCCGGTGTGGGAAGGCAATCAAGTCTGGCTGATTCTTTTAGGCGGGGCAATTTTCGCCATCTGGCCCAGTGTGTACGCCACTCTGTTTTCAGGCTTATATTTAGCCATGATGCTGGTACTGTTCTCGCTGTTTTTCCGTCCTGCCGGCTTTGACTACCGCAACAAACTCAGCAATCCAACTTGGCGTAACACTTGGGACTGGTGTTTGTTTTTGGGCGGCACTTTACCACCGGTTCTTTTGGGCGTTTTGGCGGGCAATCTGATTCTGGGACTGCCTTTCCATCTAGACCAAGACTTACGTCCTTTTTATGACGGGAGCTTTTTGGGCCTGTTAAGTCCGTTTGCATTACTGTGTGGCGTCGTTTGTCTGGTCGGTACCAGCTTCCATGGCGCTTTATTTTTGAAATGCCGCACTGAAGGGAGTGTTCAGGAACGTAGCAGAGTCGTGGCCAGTATTCTGGGCTTATTATTGATACTCGGCTTGGCCGCTGTCATGGCTTGGGTATTTTTGGGACTGGATCGTCCGGAAATCACCCAAATGGCGGGTGGCGATGCTCCTTCAAATCCACTGAATAAAACCGTGGTGGCTGTCGGTGCCGGCTGGTTAGCCCACTTCATGGCCCATCCGTTGATGCTTATCGCGCCTGCGACCGGTATGTTGGCATTAGCGATGGCCTGGTTGCTGGGACGTGGCCAATCAACCACCGCAGCCTTTGTTTTTAGCTGTCTGGGTATCGCCAGCATGTTACTGAGCTTAGGTCTGGGCTTGTTCCCCTTTCTGTTAATTTCTTCAACAGCGCCGGGTTCTAGTCTGACTCTTTGGGATGCAACCTCAAGCCATAAAACTTTAGTGCTGGCGTTCTGGATCACGATCATCTTCTTACCTATCGTGTTGTTGTATACCCGCTGGGTCTATAAAGTCATTTGGGGCAGCATTACCGAAGCCTCTATTATTAAAGATACACATACCTTGTACTAATTAAGGAGAAAACTGATGTGGTACTTTGCTTGGATACTTGGGGTTGGCTTTGCATCGGCTTTTGCCATCATTAACGCCATGTGGTTGGAATCCGTGTGTGACATCGATACCCATGGTATTGACCAGTCATGTGGCACTTTGAAGAACCCTACTTAAACGATATGAAACCGATACGATTCTGGTTAGCCAGTTCTGGTCTGGCTTTGGCTATGGGGAACGCTGTTGCGGGAGACTCAGGCCACGCCTATAGCCTGCAGAAAGCGATTGATATCGCTTTATTATTGCCCAACGCCGACTGGATATGAGTGGTAGCAGCAGCCAATTTAACTACCCTGGCTTTGTTGATAATTACCGGCCACAAGTCACTGCCAGTTATAGTTTATTCCGTGGGGGGCAGGATTATTTCAATAGTCAGGCAGCTGAACTCAATCGTGAAAGCCTGGAATTGGAAACCCATGCAGCACGGAATCGTTTGATCAATCACGTGACCAGCGCCTATTACAGTGAATTGGCGGCGCGGGACGCCGACCGTGTTAGTCTGCGTGCGATTGAAGCCGTGAGCAGTGAACTCAAACAAAGTCAGGCGGGTTTCCAAGCGGGCAGCACACTCAAATCCGATGTGTTGTCACTGGAAGTGCAATTAGCCGAAACCCAAGACGCCCAGATTCACGCCCATAATGCTGTTGAAATAGCGCATAGCATGTTGCGAACCCTGATGGGAGTTGAAGTCACTGAACACTTTGACTTACAGGCCGAGCAGCAAGCACTACCCGACTTACCAGCTGAATTAAGCGTTCTGCTGGATCAAGCTCTGGATCAACATCCAGAACTTAAAGCTGCCGAAAAGCGTGTGGCCATTGCTGAACAGCAATTATCCGCTGCCCGGGCCGCTCATTTACCGCGGGCAGACGCCATGATTAGTTATGGTTCTGATAGCAAAAACATAAGCTATAGTAGCAATCGAGACAATATGACCGCCGCAGTCGTGGTCGAAATGGATTTGTTTTCGGGTTTTGCTACTCAGGAAAAAATTCATCAGGCCGAACATCAATTGACTGCCGCTCAAGAACAAGCCAGACAACTCAGGCTGACGGTAGAAGATCAACTTAAATCAGCCCGTTTGCGGCTTCAAGAAACCTTAAATCGCTTTGCCATCAGCCTCAGTGCCAGTAAAGCCGCTGAAGAAGCACTACGTCTGGTTACTTTGCAGCGTCAGGCCGGCACCGTCACTATTACTCGCTTTCTGGAAGCACAAGTAGCCTTCGACAAAGCCTTAAATCGTCAAATCAATGCCCGTTTCGAAGCTTTACGTGCTGAAGCTGACCTGAAACAAGCTATGGGCAGTTGGTAAATCACCTCATAGGGAAGCAAAAATGTCTCAAAACTTTCAATTATTACCGCCCTCGAAACCAGTAATTGCAATCGCCTCGATTTCCGGGTTATTGCTGGTTATCATGATCGCTTTGGGCGTGATAGGTGGTGAAGAGAGTATAGAGCCAGGCTCAACCGATCATACCGAACCGGCAATTCCTGCGAATAGTCAGCTGATTACCCTAGTTGAGCAAACCCGCCAAGATGGCGTTAACTGGCAAGGCAGTGTACGTTCTCGACAAGCAGTCAAACTCCTGCCTCGGCTGAATGCGCGTATTCTGGAAATGGCCGTTCATCCCGGTGATCGTTTAAAAAAAGGCCAGATCATTGCTCGTCTTGATGATCGTGACCTACGCGCAGCGCACAATGCCGCAACTGCAGCACAACAAGCCGCTAACGCTGAAGCTGAACGCGCCAGCAGTGATGAAAAACGCATCAGCGACTTATATCAACAGCAAGCGGCAACGCGTCAAAATTATGAGCTTGCTCTGGCCAATGCTCAGGCTGCCAGAGCGCATGCCAAACAAGCTGCCAGCAACGCTGCTCAGGCACAAGTCCTATTAAATGAAAACCTCATCGTTGCGCCTTTTGACGGTACGGTGGGTGAACGTTTTCAAGATCCGGGCGATATGGCTTCTACCGCTCAAGCGCTGGTCACTTTTTATCAGGCAGAAGATTTGCGCCTGGAAACTAGTATAGCTGGCCAATGTGCTGCGGAGGTCCAGTTGGGTCAGGTGGTTCCAGTCAGAATTGAAGGTTTAAATGAGACCATCAATGGCACGATTGATGAGATCGCCCCTGATTTAGATCCGATCAGCCATAGTCGACTGCTGAAAATCAAACTCCCCATCAACCCTCAAATTCAGCATGGCCAGTTTGGCTGGTTAGTCTTGGGCTGTCAGTCTCAACACTCTGCCTTGCTGATCCCTGCCAGTGCTATTGTGCATTTTGGTCAATTAGAAACGGTCAGAGTTGTGGTTAATAACCGGGTCCAAAGCCGACATATCCGCACCGGCAAACACCAAGGCGATCTAATCGAAGTATTATCTGGCTTACATGCCGGTGAAACCATCATTGCCAAAGCCGGAGCGCAGTGATGAAAAAACTAGATACAGCAACTGAAAGCTTAACGGTTCGTATCGTCCGGCTTTTTACGACTTCACATTTATCCCTGTTATTTTTATTGGTGTCCTTACTGGCAGGCGCAGCAGCTTTGATGCTGACCCCGCGAGAAGAAGATCCACAGATTGTTGTGCCGGTCATGGACGTGTTTGTTCAGGTGCCGGGCGCTTCCAGTGCCGAAGTCGAACAACAAGTCACCACTCCGCTGGAAGCTTTATTGAAACAAATCAAGGGGGTGGAATATGTCTACTCTACTTCCCGCCCTGGTGAAGCCGTTGTGACGGTCCGTTATTACGTCGGCGAAAACCTGGAAAACAGCCTGATTAAAACCCGGGACAAATTGCTGGCTAATCAAGACATCATTCCGCCAGGCGTCAGTAACTGGCTGGTCAAACCGGTGGAAAT
>RFQK01000170.1 GCA_009925045.1 Methylococcaceae bacterium | reverse complement strand
TTAACACCGAGCTATATGCACATGCATATGCATATGCTGGATTTAATGTACGCGCCAACCGACTGGATGACCGTCATGCTGATGCCGCAATTCATGGATATGAATATGTTGCAAAGACCGGTAGCTGGTTCGGATTCTGATGAGTTTCATAAACATCGTACTGCCGGAGTCGGCGATACGGGTGTATACGGTTTGTTTAAACTGTATCGAGATGACACGCATCAACTGCATACCAGTTTGGGTATCAGTGCGCCAACCGGAGATGTGGGGATTAAGATGAATCCGGGCCATCACGGTGGGGCTGTGGCCGGCTTTTTACATTATGGTATGCAATTGGGCAGCGGCACATGGGATTTTAAGCCCAGTCTGACCTATAACGCTAAACAGGCTGATTGGTTCTGGGGGGCGCAGGCAGCGGCGACAATTCGCATGCAGGATCAGAACCGTTCTGGTTATGCATTGGGTAATGAAGCCCAGGTCTCACTCTGGACTGGTTACAGTCTGACCCAATGGATGTCGACGACCATTCGTGGTCTCTATACCGCCCAAGGTGCGGTGCAGAATCAATTTAATGCCGCTCATCAAACCAATAGCACCGCAGATTATCCTTTTAATTATGGCGGTCGTTTTGCCGATATTGGTTTTGGCCTCAATATCCTGATTCCTGAAAAAAGCGGCGCGCTCAGCGGACATCGACTGGGGGTTGAATGGTTGCAGCCTGTCAGTACTGATTTTAATGGCTATCAGGTTGACAGAAACGGGGGCTTGTCTGCCAATTGGGGATTCGCTTTTTAAGCCTTATTTAACTTGGTACTTTTTCTATGAATGCAATAACCCTGGTTTCGCCCCGAGCCTGGCTCTACCCGACCGTGTTTATGACCGGTGCTGCTATTATGGTGATTGAGTTGCTGGGTACCCGGATTGTGGCGCCCTTTTATGGCAATAGTCTGTATGTCTGGTCGTCTTTGATTTCGGTGACGATGATTGCCTTGGCAATTGGTTATTGGGTTGGGGGGCGCTGGGCGGATGCGACTAAAAAAACCGGTGTTGCGGTGATCGTGGCCTTGGCTTCCTTGTTTACCTTACTGATTCCGGTCGTTGCAAAATGGGTTTTATTGGCTACCGATCAATTCGGCTTGCGCTTGGGGGTGTTTTTAAGTGCCTTAATTTTGTTTCTGCCTGCCTTAACCTTGTTGGGAATGGTCGGGCCGTTTGCGATCAAACTGGCCACCCGTCAATTAGAATCTCTTGGGAATACCGCAGGTAGTATTTATGCGGTCAGTACCCTAGGCAGTGTGATCAGTACCTTGGCCTTGGGATTCTTTCTGTTACCAATTTTAGGTACGCGTGAAATTTTTATTATCACGGGTGTGTTACTCAGCGTATTAGCGATTGTCATCGGAGTTATCGAAAAAAAATACAGTTTGTTGCAGTTGGCGATGACACCTTGTCTGCTAGTAGTTGCGCTTAATGTTTTACTGGCGCCTAAACTAGTCAATGCTGCGCAATCTGAAATAGTTTCAACTGAATTTAAAGTAGTCTCGGAACAAGAAAGCTTGTACGGCTGGGTCAGAGTGATCGATCAGCCCCGCAAAAATTTGCGCATTTTAAGTTCGGATGCTTCCGCGATCGGTGCCAGTAATATCAATGACGGTGTCAGCCGTCTGATTTATCAGGATATTGTTGCGTTACTGCCTAAATGGCATGGCAATATGAAACGCGTCTTGATTGTGGGTTTGGGCGCGGGGCATATGGCGGGCGTTCTTAAAAAACAATATGGGCTTGAAGTGGATACTTTGGAAATCGATCCGGCAGTGCAGGATGCAGCGGTCAAGTATTTTGGATTTCAAGCCAATGGAGCCAGTATTGTCGGGGATGCGCGTTACGAAATACGCCATCTGCAAGGGCCTTACGACTTGATTATTCATGATTGTTTTACCGGTGGCAGTGAGCCCGCGCATCTGTTAACCACCGAAACACTGACGCAACTTAATAGTCTGTTAGCTCAACAGGGATTACTCGCGCTTAATTTTGTAGGGTTTAGATCTGCCGAACATAACCAAGCCTTAAGCTCAGTTGCTAAAACCCTAAAACAAGTATTTAATAATACTGAAACCTATTTGTCAGAAACTGGCAAGGATTTTAATGATTTCATTTTCCTGGCCAGTCATCAACCGCTGGATATGGATGCCAGTAGTCTGGGTTTAAATCAAAAAAACTGGTTAAACGAACGAAAGATTACGATTAGTACCGATAATGGCAGTGTATTAACTGACAACTTTAATCCTCTCGAGCACCAACAGTTAGAAAAATCCGAATACTACCGTCGATTTATTGTCGAGTGGCTGGGTGCTAATGTCTTGCTTAGATAGGACCTCATTGCAAAATGGATAATTGAATGCGTATATCAAGTCTTGCCGCGACGTTTTTATTGACTCTAGGTGTTTATCTTTACTGGACCGAAAGTCAGGTGATCGATGCAGTAGCGGCGGCCACCACTGTCTCGAACAAAAAGCCACCCAACTTAACCGTCGTTGCCACCCCGGCAATCGTCAGCAATACGGTACATGTGATTGAAGGACAGCCCTTAACGATTAAAGTTTCCAGTACTGACAAAACTTCAGTCTGGGTGGGGATATACCAGAATAATTATTTTTATTTTAGTGAAGCAGGTCTGAATTTACCAACGGGTGCCAAGTTTGCTGTTGATGCGAATGACGCAACAAAAGCCACTTTTACCTGGACACCGCAAATCGGTGACAGCAAAACTGTCCAGCAAAAAAGCATACAGTTTTTTGCCTATAATTCATCATCAAGACTTAGTAGTGGGCAGGTGGTCACAATTATCGTTGATGCCAACACCGCACCTGTTTTTGACCCCAATCTACAAACGAACTGGGTTGTTGATGCAGGAAGCAGTCTTAATATTCCCCTTCTGCTAAAAAAAGATGCAGTGACTGCTGCCTTGCTTTTGACTTCTGAGAATTTGCCTAAAGGGGCTACACTGAGTAACGTCACACAAAATGCCAGTGGTGACTGGGTTGCCAGCCTTGTCTGGACGCCTACCATCGATCAAGTGGGGCATTTTCCGGTGACAGTCGTGGCTAAACATAATGTGGTGAATGCGTTGCAGGCAAGCCTGGATTTACAAATTCAGGTGAAAGATGTGTTGGCATCCAGTTTTATTACCCCTCTACCGTCAGCGCAACAAATCGTCAGTGTCGGGAAAACGCTCAGTTTTAAACTGGGATTTAATTTAGATCCGCATAGTAATACACCTGTAGTGGCACTTGCGCCCGCTTTAACGGGAGCTACTCTGTCTAAGCCAGTTAAAACCAAAAACATTTGGTATACAAGCTTTAAATGGAAACCCACTTCTGTCAGCAAAGGTAAAACCTTTAGCGAAACGATCCAGGTAAAAGGCAATGCCGCTACAGCAATTGCCGCAACCTTCCCAGTTCAGATTACAGTCAATTAAATTTTGGTTATACGTATGCAAGCAAAGCAGGTGAAGTTGTTCGTGTTATTCGTGCTAAGTTTTTATAGTGCGATCAGTTCCGCTTTAGAAGTGGGTGCCACGCTTCCTAATTGCCATTTAAAAAAAATGGCCGACGGTTCAGATTTGAATTTACAGGCTACTGGTAAAGTGTTGTATGTGGATTTCTGGGCGTCCTGGTGTGGTCCCTGTGCGCAATCGCTACCTTTCTTAGAAGCGATCAACGAAGAATTTAAGAATAAAAATTTTGAAGTGATTGCGGTCAATTTAGATGAAGTCAGAG
>RFQK01000169.1 GCA_009925045.1 Methylococcaceae bacterium | reverse complement strand
GCTGAGCATCGCGCCGAATGATAGCGCTCAGATTGGCGCGATCTAAACCGGGTACAACCCTTAATAAATCCGATTGTGACCAACCCTTGGCCTCTAAACACTGCTGAATTCTCGACCCTAATCCCATACTAAACCTGCAACATTTGTTGACAAAATAAGCGTGTTTTTTGACAAAAACTAAAAAGCATGAAAAACTTTAACCATGGAAAATGATGCGCAAAAAATAATAGCCGCACTAGGTGGCCAAAGCCAATTAGCGAGGCTTTTGGGGTTGCATCGTTGTACCGTTTATCAGTGGAGCAAACGCGGCATACCTAAGCCTTGGCGACTTTATTTAGAAAAAACTTATCCCGAATTATTTCGAAATCAATCGGTTGTTATGATTTTCGTGCTGTTGATGCACGCTTCAGCATGAGTGATTTCACATTCTTGGCCATTATAACCACAAGCCAAGACTAAAACCCCACCTAAGCCACTGTCTTATTTGATGACGGCGCCGTCAAAATTAATTTGTCGCCAGGCTTCATACAAGGCGATCGACACACTGTTGGACAAGTTCAGGCTACGACTTTCCGGCTTCATTGGCAGATAGACTCGATTTTCGACAGGCTGTTCTTGCAGAAATTGGGCGGGCAAACCGCGACTTTCCGGACCAAAAATTAATGCATCACCCGGTTGGTAATGCACATCAGAATATCGCCGACTGCCTTTGGTGGTCATCGCGAATAAACGTTTGGGGTTCGCTCGTTCGAAATAATCATCTAAATTGGCGTATTGATGAATATTAACCCATTCGTGATAATCCAACCCTGCCCGTCGCAAGCGCTTGTCGTCCAGCAGAAAGCCCAGAGGTTGGATTAAATGCAATTGCGCACCGGTATTGGCGCATAAACGAATAATATTACCGGTATTAGCCGGAATCTCCGGCTCAAACAAAACAATATTCAACATCCTATGTTCCAAGCGTTCAGCGTGGTTGCACCGGTGTTAATTTCCATATCTCACGGTTGTATTCCGCAATCGTTCGGTCGGTTGAAAACTTACCACTGGCAGCGGTGTTGAGAATACTCATCCGGGTCCATTGCTCCTGATCCCGATAAGCAGATTCAACCTGCACTTGAGCATTTACAAAACTGCGAAAATCAGCCAAGGTCATCCAGGGATCATGCGGATTTTTAATGCTGGCAATCACCTCATTAAAGATACCTGGCTCAAACTGATTGAAATGCCCGCATTCCAATAAATACAACACACCTTGCAAATCTGTGTCGGCATCAATTATCGCCTGAGGCTGATAATGATGTTTTTGTGCCTCGACTTCTGCCTCGGTCAAGCCAAATAAGAAGAAATTTTCATCTCCCACTTCTTCACGAATCTCGATATTCGCACCGTCTAAAGTACCAATGGTTAAGGCACCATTCATCATGAGCTTCATATTGCCTGTGCCCGAGGCTTCTTTACCGGCAGTCGAGATTTGTTCTGACAAATCCGCACCTGGGGCAATGACTTCCATAGCCGAGACCCGATAATTAGGCAAGAAAATCAGCTTCAGTTTGTCACCGACCTGCGGATCATGATTAATCACTTCAGCCACGTTATTAATCAATTTAATGATTTTCTTGGCCATCACATAACCAGGCGCCGCCTTACCCCCAATCAGCACACAACGAGGGACCCAGTTGGCGGTATCACCTTGCTTAATGCGGTTGTAGAGATGGATAACATGTAACACATTCAGCAACTGGCGTTTGTATTCATGGATACGTTTCACTTGCACATCAAACAAGGCATTCGGATTCAAATCCAAATCATGTTCCTGTTTTTTAAGCGCCACCAGACGGTTTTTATTGTGTTGTTTTATGGCTCGCCATTTTTTTCGAAACGCAGGATCTTCGGCATAAGGTTTTAGTTTCGCTAACTGAGATAAATCAGTCACCCACTCTGCACCGATCGTGTTTGTAATCAACTCGGAGAGCAATGGATTACAGCCAGCCAGCCAGCGTCTGGGGGTCACGCCATTAGTTTTATTATTAAATTTGTTTGGCCATAATTCGTAAAAATCACTAAATAAGCCTTCTTTTAGCAATTTAGAATGCAGTTCCGCTACACCATTCACAGAATAGCTACCCACAATCGCCAAATAAGCCATCCTGACCTGCTTGCACGCCCCTTCTTCAATCAGTGACATACGCGCCAAACGTGCGCTATCACCTGGCCAATGGGCTGAGACTTCGGCCAAAAAGTGGGCATTAATCTCAAAAATAATCTCCATTAAACGCGGCAATAATTGCTGCATTAAATGCACTGGCCATTTTTCCAGAGCTTCCGGCAATAGGGTATGGTTGGTATAGGCCATGGTACTACGGGTGATATCCCAAGCGGCCTGCCAGGAAAGTCCATGTTTATCAAGCAGTAAGCGCATTAATTCCGCTACTGCAATACTTGGATGTGTATCGTTGAGCTGAAAACAATTCTTCTCTGCAAACTGACTAAAATCAGAACCATAGCTGGCAACCCAGCGCCCCACGACATCTTGCAAACTCGCCGAAGCCAATAAATATTGCTGTTTTAACCTCAATACTTTGCCGTTTTCATTGGCATCGTTGGGATATAACACCATGGTGATATTTTCGGCAGTGTTTTTCTGGGCCACCGCTTCGGCATAATCACCGGCATTAAACTCCTGTAAATTAAATTCTTCGGTGGAAACCGCTTTCCACAAGCGTAAGGTGTTGACGGTGTCATTCTGATAACCTGGTATAGGTGTATCAAAAGGCAAAGCCAGAATGTCCTGCGTATTGACCCAGTGCACATGCGGTTTGCCGTGTTCATCCACATAGGTTTCGGTGTGACCGCCAAAATGAATGCGCACCATATATTCAGGCCGCTCAATCTCCCAGATATTACCCATACGTAACCAGTGTTCAGGTCGTTCAACCTGTTCGCCATTGACGATATCCTGGCTAAACATCCCGTATTCATAACGCAGACCATAACCGGTGACGGGCAATTGCAAGGTGGCACAACTGTCAATAAAACAGGCTGCCAGACGTCCCAGACCGCCGTTTCCAAGCCCCGCATCCGGCTCGACATCAATCAGTTCTTCCAGATGAATGCCGACTTCATACAAAGCCTTATGGGCGACATCGTCGACACCCAAATTCAACATCGCATTGCTAAGGGAACGCCCCATCAGGAATTCCATGGACAGATAATAGGCTTTACGACAAGACTGATCGCGATAGGTGTTATAGGTATTTTTCCAGCGCTCCACCAAACGATCACTAATTGCCAGAGATAAGGCCTGATAGGCATAGTGCACAGAAACACAATTCTCATCGCGTCCTAAACGATGGCTGTAATAGTGTTTAAAATCGGTGATCAGATGTTTTTTAGCCAAACCCAGTTTGGGTAACTGAGTAATTTCTGCTTTGGGCTTACTAATACGAAAGATACGATGCGGCATAGGCTTTGAGTGGGGAATACAATTAAAAATACCGAGCATGGCCTGTTGAAACAGGTCATTCGCTCCGGCTTCACCCCTAATATAGCATTTTAAAACAGCTAAAGATTGACTTGGATCGGTAATCAGCACAGTGTCTGATGATCAAAATAATGCATAGCGCCCATTAAGGGTGTTTTAGGATTGAGTGCGAGTTTCACGGACAGACTGCCGAGAAAGTTTTCAAATCGACCTTTTTTGACAAAGGCCTGCATAAAAACCCCTGATTCAAGAACCGGTCTGATTTTAGGACCAATACCCCCACCAATAAAGACACC
>RFQK01000168.1 GCA_009925045.1 Methylococcaceae bacterium | reverse complement strand
GCCCGAATCCGGTCACGCAGTTCTTTAGTAGAAGCGTCGGTAAAAGTCACCACCAAAATATCAGGCGGTAACAAAGGCCGTTGAAAAGCCGAGCCATTGCTGCCATGACCGAGTATCAAGCGTACATACAAAGCAGCAATGGTGTAGGTTTTGCCGGTACCGGCACTGGCTTCAATCAGACGTACACCGTTTAACGGAAATTCCAGCACCTCTAACGAATTGACATCACTCATTGCGACTCTCCCTGTACTGGTTTAATTTGATCAAATGCGGTCTTATAAAGCCGGTTAGCCCAGTAATCAAAACTGCTCTCATCTTCGGGGTGCCCCGGATTTAAGGCATCAAAATCGGGAAAGAAACGTCGTAAATAGGCGTCATAATCTACTACGCATTTTGACCAATCTGCTCCAGAGTCAGCCCCTTCATATTTTTTACGCATATCTTGGGGTTTGCCTTGCGCCAAGCCGACAGACGCCGTTTTAATTTCAACCGGCAGCGGTGCTTGCAAACCCGTATGCCAACTGCTTAACAGGTTTTGCAGACAATCATGGGCATCGGCCGCGTCCAATGGCTCAATTTTTAGAATGACGTCCGCCGATACAATCAGGGTGGTCACCGCCAATCCCGCAGCACAGGCTGCCAGATGTCTGACCCAATCAGGCATTAAACGGTGATAGCTGATTGCGTCTTTTTTCAGCAATGCTTGCGCAACTACACTTAAAATGGCCTTAGCGCCTGCGTCATTTTCATGCAGCTGCAGCAGATCGCCGGTCAGTTCTACCTCAGCAGTTTCCAACTTAAATTTAAGCACCAAGGTTTGAGGCGCTAAAGGCTTAGGCCAAGCAGTGATTAAGGTCTGATAGTGCTGCCAGGCACTCACTACCCCGCCACTCAAGTCCTCAAACACGAGCTTAGAAAAACCCGCCAGCGGCAACTGACCTTGTGCCATCAGGCTGGCATATTGCTGCTGCAAAATGCTGGCAGTTGCTTGCTCCGGTTGCTGTTTCAGTGCCGCTAATAAGGCATTACTCTGCAGATAGTTTTCTAAATGATCGAATTCAAAAGCCTCATGATCTTCACTGACAGTATGGTCGTCATCGAAATAACACTTTAATGTCGACTGACAAAACGTCTTAACGGGTTCCTTTAAGAAACGCCCCAAAGCCTCAACCGAAACCTTTTCTGGCAATTCCACGGTATTGTTTAGCAAGCCAATGGTCTCGCGTTTAGTGGTATCCCCTTCAAACCACTCTTTGCTATACGTAAACAAACGCTGATCACGCTGAGCCTGAATGTATGCCTGACTAAAGGCCTGCAAAGGATGCGACAGTGTAATGGCTTCCAGCCATTTGTGATCGTGTCCCGCCAATTGCCAGCCACGTTCGACATAATCCCGTAACTGACTGACTAACACCGAAGCTGGGCGTTCGCTATTATCACGAATACTGCGCCCTACCCAACTGATATAGAGTTGCTCACGCGCCGATAACAAGGCTTCCAAAAACAGATACTGATCATCCTGTCGCCGCGAACGGTCTCCCGGACGGTAATGTCCCCGCAGAGTCATCAAATCAAAACTTTGCGGCTGATGGGAACGCGGATAATCACCGTCATTCATGCCCAAAAGACACACCAGCCTGAACGGAATGGCGCGCATCGGCATTAAGGTGCAAAAATTGACCCGGCCGCTCAGAAAGCGCTGTTGCAGACTCGGTTCATCTACCCGGCTTAGCCAGGCTTCGCGGACGATATGCACCGGCAATAATGCATCGTCTTTTAAGCCACCCTGCCCCCAATGTATTTTCAACTGTAGAAGCGTCTGATTAAGCAGCGCTAGGGTTTGGCGCTCCTGATCATGGGTGGCGTCAAAAAAATCATCCAGCAATTGTTGCAGCAGCGTAACCCAGCTAGCCACAGACTGCTGCTCAGTCAGTTGCTGCAGCGTCGATTCCAATTTCTCCAGCAAGCTGGGCAAACTGCCCAGCCATTGCGCGTCTAAACCACCAATCTCCGCATACGGCTCGATTGCGTTAAAACGCTGACCTGCGCCAACGGCATAGCCCAGCAACATACGCTGCAAGCCAAATTCCCAAGTATTGGCAGTAATGTCCTCCGGCATCGCCACCGCAGCCTGACGTTGCTGCTGGTTTAAACCCCAGCGTACGCCCGACTCATGTATCCATTGCTGGAGCTTGGGTAGCGCTGTTTCATCAATCGCAAATTTTTTGCGTAACGCTGGCACTTCCAGTAAAGCCAGACATTCACTCACCGAAAAGCGTGATTCCGGCAATTTGAGTAAAGACTCAAGCGCATTCAGCAAGGGATTCTGGCCACGCTGATTCTGATCGGCCAGACTAAAGGGGATATAGCGCTTATCATTGGTTTTAATCTGGCCAAACACCGCATTAATGTGCGGGGCATAGCTGTTGATATCCGGCACCATCACAATCACATCCCGAGGATGCAAGGGTTTACCGGCTTTAGCGGCGGCATTAAAGCGCGCCAGTAACTGATCATGGAGAATTTCCACTTCGCGCTGACGGCTGTGGGCAATATGAAACTCCAGTGACTGATCAGGCTGAGTCAGTGAATGCGGCTGCTTAGGCACAGGCTGCAAATCCAGAATCGCGTCTTGAATCTGCTGTAAAAGCGAGCGAGTCCCCGAGTGTCCGTAGGCCTCAAACAAATCTATTTTGTTATCCGGCCAGCCCCAATCCTTATAAATGGATTGATCATCAAAAGCATCCAATAAGCGAATGTAATCGCGACCCTGTTTGCCCCAAGCAGCTAAAAGCGGATTCGCGTACTGATGCAAATCTGTTATAGACGCGTTCGTCGCTTGATTATTCTTGTATTTCTGCCGACGCGACGCGGCTTTCAGAAGCTCTTTATCTTCAATAATATCCGCCCAGTAATGTTGGCAGGGATTATTGACAAACAAAACCACCTGACAAAACTTCGAGATTTTGACCAACACTTCCAGCGACTGCTGGGGCAATGAGGACACACCAAACACCACCACCCGTCTAGGCAATTTGGGCTGACTATGATCAACTTGCGCCATAAACTTAGCATGCACCGAAGCGCGACTGGCCGCTGCGGTATTGGCATCCCCTAAATCAGCGAGAATCGCCCGCCATAACAAAGCCTGCCAGCGTTGAGCATCGGGCAAATCCTGACGCACACCATGACCATCGGCAAATTGATCACGGCCTGCTTCCCAGTCTGCCAGCCAATCCGAACGATACACCTGATACTGATCAAACAGATCGGCCAACTGTTCGGCCAGTTGATAACGCTTGCGATTGGAGGGATCATCAGTCAGAAAACGCGCCAGGATTTCAAAACCATTTTGATTCACCAGCTCCGGCAATAAACGATATAAACGCCAGATAAGTCCGGATTTAGCCAGAATTTGCTCCTGCGGAATTTTCTCACCCAATACCTGACGGTAGACACGCCAAATAAAGCTGGATGGCAATACCACCTCTATACCCGCTGCAATACCCAAAGCCTGATTATGCGCCAAGGTCTGCTTAATCCAGTGTCCCATACCATTGTTATTCACCAGAAATACATCGTTTTCCAGAGGCGACAAAGGATGCTGGGATAACCAATACTGAACCACATCAGCCAGTGATTCCAGTTTATTGGAATGAATGACTGCAAGGCCATTGTTTAAATGTGAATCTGACATAGGCGCAAATCCGGATAAAATAGGTAAAGTAACAATTGCTTGCTCTATAGTAACTTCGTCTAAAAATAATCCCAGACAATCTTG
>RFQK01000167.1 GCA_009925045.1 Methylococcaceae bacterium | reverse complement strand
GGTCATGATTTGCGTCGTTTGCCAATATTTTTAGTGTTTTTACTCTTTTTGGGCTTGCTGCTAGCTTTTTTAGCGGGTTTTTTATCCGGTTTGCGCGCTGTTTTTTTGGCCGGTTTTGTATCGGTCTTGACGGGTTTGCGCGGGGTACTGTTGAGATTCAGCAATTCAAAATCAATTTTTTTGTCATCCAGATTAACACGGACTACTTTAACATTGACCTTATCACCCAAGCGATACCGAATACCGGTTCTTTCACCGTATAAGTGATGGCTGGTGGCATCAAAGTGAAAATAATCCTGCTTCAAAGAGGTGATATGAACCAAGCCTTCTACAAAAATATTCTGCAATTCAACAAAGAAACCAAAGCCAGTGACGGCAGAGATAATACCGCTAAATTCTTCGCCAATTTTGTCCATCATGTATTCACATTTCAGCCAGTTGACGACATCGCGCGTGGCTTCGTCGGCTCGACGCTCATTAGCTGAACAATGTTCACCCAATTGTTGCATATCGGCTGGACTGTAATAGAACTCGCGAACAGCCTGACCGCTAATACAATGGCGTATAGCACGGTGAACCAATAAATCAGGATAGCGACGAATGGGCGAGGTGAAGTGGGTATAAGCCTCAAGCGCTAAACCAAAATGACCTTTCGTTTCGGGGCTATAGACCGCCTGAGACATCGAACGCAGCAAGACTGTCTGAATCAGATGGGCATCAGGACGCTCATGAACCTGGTTGAGCAAATGCATATAATCCAGAGGATGAGGATTCTCACCCCCCCCCATGTATAGCCCTAGTTCACCCAAAAAGGTTTTTAAGGTTAAAAGCTTTTCTGTACCAGGGCCATCGTGAATCCGAAGTAAACGAGGGATCTTTTGACGATTAAGGAATTTAGCGGTCGAGGTATTGGCACTGATCATAAATTCTTCGATCAATTTATGTGCGTCGTTACGGACCAGTGGCACAATTTGTTCGATTTTGCGATCTTCACCAAACAGGATACGGGTTTCCTGCGTGTCAAAATCCATGGCGCCACGTTGTTCACGCTGTTGGCGCATGACCTGATATAAGCTATACAAGCTTTGCAAATCAGGCAAGACAGACGAATATTTTTCGGCTAACTCAGCGTGACCATCGACCAAAATAGCGGCTACATCGGTATAGGTTAAACGCGCCTGCGAGCGCATCACGGCATCGTAGAACTTAGCGCGACTGATATTGCCATCTTGATCGATCAACATTTCGCAAACCATGCAAAGTCTGTCGACATGAGGATTTAAAGAACACAAGCCGTTAGAGAGTATTTCCGGGAGCATTGGAATGACTTTTTCCGGAAAATATACGGAAGTACTGCGATTTTGCGCTTCTGAATCGAGGGCAGTCCCCGGCTTGACGTAATGCGAAACGTCAGCGATCGCGACAATCAGTTTCCAGCCTGTCTTCGTTTTTTTAGCGTAGACGGCATCGTCAAAGTCGCGTGCGTCTTCGCCATCAATGGTCACTAATGGAAGATGCCGAATATCTACACGGCCTTGTTTAGCGGCTTCTGGAACCTCTGGAGTCAGCGAAGCAATTTCTTGTAAAACTGACTCAGGCCATTGATTGGGGAGTTCGTAGGAACGAATCGCCATTTCAATTTCCATACCCGGTGCCATATGCATGCCAAGGATTTCTTTGACCCGACCCAAGGGTTGGCAATGTGGACTGGGTTGTTGCAGGATTTCGACAACGACGATCTGGCCTTTAGTGGCTCCGCCGGTGTCGTCCAAAGCGATCAGTACCTCGTGGCTGATTTTTTTGTTATCAGGAATGACATAAGCGAAACGACCTTCGGTAAAAAAACGACCTACGACCTGATGGGTATTATGTTCTAAAACTTCGATCAAACCTGCTTCGCGTCGTCCTTTGCGGTCAATGCCGGTTACTCGGACTTTGGCACGGTCATTGTGAAACAGCGATTTCATTTCTCGAGGCGAAATAAATAAGTCATCCCCCCCGTCGTCGGGTTTCAGAAAGCCGAAGCCTTCTGGGTGTCCGAGCACCCGACCGTTGATAAAGCTTTGGCCGTCACCGATCGCATATTTCTGACGATTGTTAAACACCAGTTGATTGTCACGTTCCATCGCTCTTAAGCGGCGCCGTAAAGCCTCTAGATCGTCAGGCGTCTCTAGGCCGAATGCTTGGGCAATTTGTTGGCGGCGAAGCGGTTTGCCAGTGTCTTGGATGAATTGCAGGATAAGTTCCCGGCTGGGAATTGGGTTTTCGTATTTTTCAGCTTCGCGCTGGGCGTAGGGGTCTGGAATATTGATAAAATCAGAGGGTTGCGGTTTTTTGTCGGTCATTTATAGTGTATTTGTGAGGTGTGTGGGCAACCGGCCTTGAATTACCACCACCCTGCATCTGGAGCTAAAAAAAAGCTGCGAGGAGTTGTCAATTGCTAATGACTTAACGGCGGGAGATATTAAGCGCACCAAAGGTGACTCCTACATCAACACCACGGCCATTGCCGGAGAGGGCTAGAGAAATTTCGCCTCGGGTCAGGACTTGCGCATCTACCGATTTGGTAGCACCGGCATGACCTTCTAAAGCGACATAATTGCCATAGATTTCATTAATACTGCGCACGTCGGAAAAAACCCCCGTGCCTTGAATTTCGGATTTGCCAACTGAAATACCAACACTTCTGGATGCTAAAGACACCTGAGCACGCTCGCCATTACTGCAACTAATGTTGCCCATGCCGTCGTATTGTTTGTAGATAAAGGAAAAACCGCTGAGTGTGTAGGTCATGGTACAAGAAACCATAGGTTGTGCTTCGACCGTATTAGTCGCTACAACAGCCATACTGGCCAGTAACAGGATAGGGAAATGCTTTTTAACCTGCTGTTTCATTGGGGCTCCCTGTAAAAATGTACGAGAAAAACACTCGAAATCATAAACCGGCTAGGATTATAGTATAAATCTCAAGACCCGGTTGACAGAGTCAATATGGCGTTGATTTCCGGGGTTTCAAGTTGTCTGACTTCTGTCGCCAAAATAAATATTCTATCCCTGTCTATTTTAGTTTCTTCGATTAAAAACTTGGCAATACTATTGGCCCGAGCGATGGCCAGATTATTCAGTCGTGCCTGTTCAGGGGGCATAGCCAATTCCAGCTTTTGTTTGGCTAGACTAAAAAACTCGGCATCTGGCTGGCTTTTGACCTTAGGTTTTCCCAGTATGGAGTAACTAAGCTCATCAGGATAGACTTCTTTAAAAAATTTGATTAATAAGCGTTGATATTCGGCATCGTTCAGTTGTATGTATTCATGGCGAATTTGCTGACCTTGATCGCGCAATTCGCCTGATTTCATTTTCTTCAGAATTTCATAAATGGAATCGAACCGTATCACAGGCCAGTCTTGATCTTGGTAAGCAAGTCCTTTGACATCAATACTCAGTTGCGGTTTGCTCTGCAGTGCTTTTGCCAGTTCAGTGAGTTTTTGCTGTTGTTCGGTGGATAATTCGCTACTGCCCGGATGAAAACTCACCACACTGTAATCTTTACGACTATCCAGTAAATTGCCGAACATACTAAAAGGTGAGGCGGCAATTTTGCTAATCAAATTCCCAGCGGCATCGGCGATGAAGGTTTCAAAATTAAAATGTGGATCATCAAGGCTGCCTGAGATCGGAAAATTCAGATTAATTTTGCCACTGTTATCTTTTAATAACGCAATAGCCAGCTTGATCGGTAATGATCTGGCGTTGGGGTTATTGACATGTTCGCCGAGTGCCAGTTGATCAATAAAAAGTTTGTTTTGGGCATCCAGTTCACCTTCATGTATTCGGTAGCGT
>RFQK01000166.1 GCA_009925045.1 Methylococcaceae bacterium | reverse complement strand
GCGACATTCATCCGTTCGAAGCGCTGAAAACGCACGTCCTTCCCCAGTTGATCGAAAAGCGGAGGACGGAGAAGGCGTTGAATTTTTGGTGCGGCGCGGCATCAACCGGCCAGGAGTGTTGCAGCGTGTTGATGACCCTCGCAGAGCATTTTCCGGAGGTCTTCAACTGGAATTTCAATTTCATCGCCACCTCGGTATTCGCCCACAATCGCAGCGACTTTCGTCGTTCCGATGTCTAGGCCAACTAATAAATTTCGATCTGTTTTCTTCGCCATAATAGTGCTCGATAAACGTTAAGTTCAGGTTTTAGTATTTGCTATGATGGCGCGCCAATCGATAGCGGTATCCGGTTTCCAGGTAATCGCAAAACCATTGGGATAACGGGTATCAACGCTGGCAATGGCATTTATCGCCTGCTCACCTAGTAAATCCATGGTTTTCAGAAATCTCTGCATATTCTCCAGCGGCGCCTTACGGCCCAATTGCATTTCCATGCCATTGACCAGTTTGATCCGCCATGAGCGACGCTCATTGACATGAAACTCCGCCATTTGCATCGACTTATCCTTGAGTACGATGTATATCCCCTTCATGACTTCTAATAATTTCTTTTCCTGCCCTTCCGGTCCAGTAACCAAAGGCAGATTTTTGAAATCTTCAATATTGTCAGGAATGAGTAAATCGCCTTGATTATTCAACAAGGCCTTTTCACCCCAACGTACGACGGGTTTATGTTCTACAACCCGAATATAAACCGCATCCGGCCAGACCCGCTTCACATCAACTTGCTCCACTAAGGACAACTGGCTGATGGAATCATGCACTGCCCGCATATCCGCCTGATAGAACCCACGTTTCATTTCAGCGGCAATCAAATCTTTTAGTCGGTCTTTATTAATGTATTGGAAAGCGCCTTCCACTTTCACATAACGGATTGGCTTATTAATGGCGAAGTGACTATTGACGTAAGCCCAGCCACCTGCGAGCAACATCACCAATAAAACCACCAGAAATATGACGCTGTTACGGGTTTGCATCAGTCATTCACACTGGTTTCCAAAATACGCCATACCAATTCATCAAACTCAATTCCCGCTGCCCGGGCCGCCATCGGTACCAGACTGTGATCGGTCATACCGGGCACCGTATTCACTTCAATCAATTGCGCTTGATCTTGGTTATCGATAAATACATCAACCCGCGCCCAGCCTTTTACTTGCAAACCTTCACACGCTCTGACCGCCAGGGCTTGGAGCTGTTGCTCACGCTCAGCATCCAGACCGCAAGGACAATGGTATCGGGTGGTGTTAGCCTGATATTTCGCTTCAAAGTCATAAAACACATGCGGGGTTTCCAGACGAATCGCCGGCAAGGCTTCACCATCCAAAACCGCTACGGTATATTCAGAACCGGTCACCCATTGCTCCGCATAGACATCGCAGTTAAATTGTTTGGCCAACGCGTAAGCCTGCAGTAATTCTTCACGACTATTGGCTTTGCTCATGCCAATACTGGATCCTTCTTGAGCCGGTTTCACGATTACCGGAAACCCAAGCGCGGTAATACACAAATCCACATCGGCTAATTCTCTGAGCACAAACCAACGAGGGGTAGGCAAACCCAAACCCTGCCAACATAATTTAGTGCGCAATTTGTCCATGCTTAAAGCCGAAGCCAGCACGCCTGAACCGGTATAAGGCAAACCCAAAACCTGTAAAACGGCTTGTAAGACTCCGTCTTCACCACCACGACCATGAATGATGTTAAACACCCGATCAAACTGGCCTTGAGACAGTGCATCAATCGGACTTGCAGTGACATCGATAGCCACAGCATCAATGCCTTGGTTTCTTAAAGCGGCAAATACTGCCTGGCCACTGCGCAATGACACTTCACGTTCTGCTGCAGTCCCGCCCATTAACACGGCCACTTTGCCAAAATCTGCTGCCTGTTCGACCTTTAAAGGTTTCATGCCTCATCTCCTACGCGACAGACCTCAGTCTGCAATTCGATTCCAAATTGCTGTTTTACTTGCTGCTGAATGTGATCTATCAGTTTTTCAATATCCAAAGCAGTCGCATTGCCTTGGTTTTCAATAAAATTAGCGTGTTTTTCTGATACAACAGCCCCACCCACTCGATAACCTTTTAAGCCACAGGCTTCTATTAGTCTGGCGGCATAATCCCCTTGCGGATTTTTAAATACAGAACCGCAAGTTGGTTTGTTCGTTGGCTGGCTGTTATTGCGTTTTTCCAAAAGTGCCTTAATGTGCAACAAACTGGCTTCGCTATCGCCTTTGTTTAATACTAATTGTGTCGACAAAAACCATTCATCTGCCAAGCCTTTCACAGAACGATAAGCGACTTCAAACTGCTGTTTGTCACGAATCTGCACTTCACCCTGGCTATTGATCATTTCAACCTGATCGACGATGCCCCAGGTTTCTCCACCAAAAGCACCTGCATTCATTCTTAACGCTCCGCCCATAGTGCCGGGAATACCTGCCAGAAACTCAGCCCCCGCCAGTCCCAGATCAGCACAAAAACGGGCTACATGTGGGCATGGCACGCCGGCTTCCACATAAACGCGATTGCCATCCAATAAATACATCTCTTTTAAACGACTACGAGTATTAATGACGGTGCCCCGCACCCCCCCATCTCTGACCAATAAATTACTTCCCAAACCCATCCAGTAAATCGGCTCACCCGCCGGTAGACTGGGAATGAAGGCAATGAGATCCGCTTTGTTTTCCGGTATGTACATACGCTCAGCAGGACCACCTACCCGCCAACTGGTATATTTGGATAAAGGCTCTTCATTGAGCAACACCCCTTTTAGTTCTGTACTAGCCATGAGCCAAAGCTTCCTTGAGCTTGGTCGGTAGTTCGGCCGCAATCTGTCCGACATTGCCTGCACCCATGGTCAAAATCACATCCTCTTTCTGGACTATGCTGGCCAAAATTCCGACCAAATCGTCTCGGTCTTGCACGAAAACCGGATCGACCTGGCCGCGTATGCGAATCGAGCGACTGAGTGCTTTACCATCCGCACCGGCAATAGGCGTTTCACCGGCCGCATAGATATCCAGCAAAATCAATACATCTACCCCGGACAATACCGCCACGAAGTCTTCATACAAATCACGGGTACGGGTATAACGATGCGGTTGAAACACCACTACTTTGCGACGGGTAGGCCAGGCTTGACGTAATGCTTCCAAAGTGGCTGCCAGTTCACGTGGATGATGGCCATAATCATCCACCAGGGTCAGCTTGCCACCTTGATATTCCAGATCACCATTGATTTGGAAGCGTCGACCTACTCCTTTGAATTCCGACAAGGCCTTGATAATCGCTTGATCTTCAACACCTAAGGTGGTGGCAATTGTAATGGCGGCTAAAGCATTCAACATGTTGTGCCAGCCAGGTAAATTAAGTGTGACTTGTAGTTCCGGCAATCCACCCCAACGCAGAACTGTGAAATGAGTTCTTAAGCCATCCTGAACAATATTAATGGCCCGAACATCGGCCGCTTCGTTAACCCCATAGGTTTTAACCGGCTTAGAAATGTCAGCCAGAATCTCTTGCACACCCAGATCATCGCTGCAAAGCACCGCTAATCCATAGAATGGCAATTGATGTAAAAACTTAATAAACGTTTCTTTTAGGCGACCATAACTTCCGCCATAAGTTTCCATATGGTCTTGATCAATATTGGTCACCACAGCCATCATCGGTTGCAGGTATAAAAATGAGGCATCGCTTTCATCGGCTTCTGCGACCAAATACTTGCCCAACCCCAATTTAGCGTTACTGCCGGCACTATTGAGTCGCCCGCCAATGACAAAAGTGGGATCCAGGCCACCC
>RFQK01000165.1 GCA_009925045.1 Methylococcaceae bacterium | reverse complement strand
GATTGACTGTCATCAGCAACTTCGGCCTCAGTTTTGACTTCCGGAGCGGTTTTTGCTTTTTCTGCCGGTTGTTCGTCATTGTCACCGAGTACGGTGAATAGTGTATAGGCCACAAAAATAGTCGCTGCAATAAAAACCAGCTCTGCCATAACCCTTCCCCTTTTTTGATTATTTATTTAAAACAATGTGATACATCATCAACAACAGGCGCGACTATACCAGAGCATTTACAATGGGTAAACAAACATATGATCAGGCGGGAAATTAGACGCAAACTCACGGAAATCGAGCTGATTTTTTCAAAAATTAGCGCTCACGATTCTATCTAAAACCTCAAAAAATCATTCAATTCAATGCTAGTAAATCCCTGTTGAACAGCCAGTTGTTTATCGGCCTCAGTGTTATATCCCCATCGCGCAAACTGCAGTTCAACCGATTTTAAATCGGCTTGTTTAGCAACATTAAGCAAGGTAGGCAAACGATCTTCGACAAATATGATTTTAGACTGAGGATGAGATTGAATTAATTGTCTTAAAACCTCTACCTTACTCATATTACGATCCAAACCAAAAATATGACCCGCATCCAAAGCAATCTTATTCGCCGCCAAAATCTGACTGACAAAACGTTCTTGCTTGGTGGTGATAATGAGCCAAGCATGGTGTTGATCCAGGACGCGTAAACGCTCTGCCAAAGAATCAAACAATGGATTATGGGTAATCCAACTGTCTAAGTCCTCGGCAATCCAGTGATCTCGGGTAGCACCAAATAACTGTTTAAGGTCATCGACACTGACATTCGCCTCTGTCATTAATTCACTACTTAGCGCTTGATATTGATCGAATATCGTCTGACAGTCATAGCCCAGATCTAATAAGCGCATAGCCAAAATGGCTTCATAACCGGTTTCGATATTAGGTCTGACCTGACGAAACAATTCAGGTAAATTCGCCGGCACAAGCGCTGGCATCTCTGTCCAAATCTGACGCGCTGCCAACCAACCAGTCATAGCCGTCTCTATAGCGCTATCACAAATCACACCGTCAAAATCCAGCGCATAAAGCATGTTTGATTCCATAATACTATTCGTTTGAATTAAGCTGACAGTATTGTATCGAATCTGATTGATCTCATCATGACTATGCATGAGCTGATAAAATATTGGGTTTTGTAAGCTCCGCACTGGAATATCCATGGATATCATTGAACGTATTTCCCAAGAACTGTCGATTCGCACTCAGCAAACTGCCGCCGCTATCGCACTTTTGGATGAAGGCGCAACCGTACCGTTTATTGCCCGCTATCGTAAAGAAGTCACCGGGGGACTGGACGATACGCAATTACGCCATTTGGAAGAGCGCTTGGGTTATTTGCGTGAATTAAATGACCGTCGCGACACGATCCTGGACAGTATTCGTCAGCAGGGCAAGCTGACGCCTGAACTGGAACAGGCCATACTCGCAGCCGAAACGAAAACCTTGTTAGAGGATTTATATCTCCCGTATAAACCTAAGCGACGTACCAAAGCCCAGATTGCCAGAGAAGCCGGTTTAGAACCTTTGGCTGATGCCCTGCTCGCCGATCGCAGCCTCATCCCCAGCGATGCGGCACTGGCTTATATCGATGCGGAAAAAGGTGTACCTGATACCGCCGCCGCGCTGGATGGTGCCAGACAAATCCTGATGGAACGCCTGGCCGAAGATGCCGAATTACTCAGCCTGTTGCGGGAAAGAATTTGGCAAAACGGCATCTTGCAGGCTCAGGTTGTCAGCGACAAACAATCAGAAGCCAGTAAATTTCGAGATTATTTCGACTACAGTGAAGCCATTAAAAAAATTCCTTCACACCGAGCGCTGGCCTTGTTTCGTGGCCGTCACGAAGACATGCTGATACTCAATCTGAAACCCGGTGAAAACGAGCAGGATGAGCATCTACTCTGTAGTCAGTTTGTCTCACAACGCTTACAGGTTAGCGATACGCAGCGACCAGCCGATGCCTGGCTAGCAGAAACCGCGCGTTATGCCTGGAAGATTAAACTGTTTACCCGCATCGATATGGATTTAAAACAGCGCTTACGTGAAGCCGCTGAACTGGAAGCGATCCGGGTTTTCGCCAGCAATTTACGCGATCTGTTATTAGCCGCACCCGCCGGCCCCAAAGTCACTATGGGACTGGATCCCGGCATCCGTACTGGAGTTAAAGTCGCCGTTGTCGACGCCACAGGAAAATTATTAGCGACGGATACCATTTATCCACATGCACCGAAAAACCAATGGGATCAATCGATAGCCAGTCTGGCAAAATTAGTCCGTGACCACCAGGTTAATCTGGTTAGTATTGGCAATGGCACTGCTTCTAGAGAAACCGAGCAACTCGTCACAGATTTGATGAAAACCTGGCCTGATCTAGGCATACAGAAAATCATGGTCTCGGAAGCGGGTGCCTCTGTGTATTCCGCCTCGGAACTGGCAGCCCGTGAATTCCCACAATTGGATGTGTCTTTGCGTGGTGCAGTGTCAATCGCCCGCCGCCTGCAAGATCCATTAGCGGAACTGGTTAAAATCGAACCCAAAGCCATTGGTGTCGGACAATATCAACATGATGTCAATCAGTTGCAATTGGCCCGCATGCTCGACAGCGTAGTTGAGGACTGCGTGAATGCGGTGGGAGTCGACATTAATACTGCCTCGGTTGAGTTACTCAAACAAGTCTCAGGTCTAAATAATAGTATCAGTGAAAATATCGTGGCATTTCGTGACACCCACGGTCGCTTCAGCAATCGTCAGCAACTCAAAAAAGTACCGCGACTGGGTGACAAAGCCTTTGAACAGTCAGCAGGTTTCTTAAGGGTTATGGATGGCGATAACCCATTGGATGCTTCGGCTGTGCATCCCGAGGCCTATCCAGTCGTCAATGCTATTCTTGATGATACCGGGCTATCGATACGCGACCTGATCGGCCAAAGTCAATTTGTCCGCAGTTTAAATCCGGCTAATTACACCAGTGATAGTTTTGGTCTGCCAACCGTTACCGATATTTTGCATGAATTAGAAAAACCCGGTCGCGATCCGCGTCCTGAATTCAAAAGCGTGCAATTTCGCGAAGGGGTGGAAAAAATTTCAGATCTGGAAATTGGGATGTCTTTAGATGGCGTGGTTACCAATGTCGCGAATTTTGGCGCATTTGTGGATATTGGTGTCCATCAGGATGGACTGGTACATATCTCGCATTTGTCTGACCAGTTTGTGTCGGATCCGCGCAGCGTAGTCAAAACCGGTGATATGGTGAAAGTGAAGGTTTTGGAGGTCGATGCAGAGAGAAAACGCATTTCCTTGACCATGAAAACCGCTATCGACAAATCAGAATTTGTTGCCAAACCCAAAGAAGCAAGACCTCAGCAAAAAATCAAACCAAGCAAACCGCAACCAACCACCTTAGGTGATGCTTTTGCCAAGGCTCTGAAACGTTAAACCTTTCAAGGAACAGTCTGTAGCGAGATCAAACGCTACAGACTGATCACTCAACTATTAAACGTCTAATTCTGCGATTTTAGCCGCCAGAAGCTGTTGGTAATGGCGCTTTAAAGTGGAATCGCTCGGCTCATCGCCCAATTCAGCGAGCAGATCTGAATGACGCTGAGTCAAGTAATGACGGCGTAAACTTGAATCTTCTGGCACTGCTTCAGCACTTGCTGAGGTGTTATGCGAATCCACACTTGGCGCACTCACTTCCACCACCGGTGCAGGCTCTACCTGAACGGGTTCTGCGACAACTTCTGCCTCGACCACTGCTTCCGGCTCTGCCTGAACAGGCTCGGCAACCACTTCTGCTTCGACGACTGCTTCCGGTTCTGCCTGAACAGACTCAGTAACCACTTCTGCTTCGACGACTG
>RFQK01000164.1 GCA_009925045.1 Methylococcaceae bacterium | reverse complement strand
GTGAATTACCTGATGGCCGCACTATCAACAATTAGAGAATAAATACGTCCTGATAGTTCAGTACGTTAAATAACGCAGATGGAACCAGAATTAGAATTAGAAAATGCATCCGCGCCGATTAAAACTGTCACTTCAGACCAAGTTTTACAGGCAGCCCTGAAACTGTTTGCCGAAAAAGGCTATTTCAACACCTCATTACCGGAAATCCGTGAAGCACTCGGTGCGAGCAGCGCTAATGCCATCACCCAGCATTTCAAGACTAAACAAGCAATCGCCCTAGCCTTGCGCGAAAGCATACTCGACAGCTTGAGTATTTCAATCGACGATATTCGTCGCCGTAATCGCAAGTCTTCTGAGCAATTACGTGAAATTGTCGACTTATTGTTTCGACTGACCGATGATGCACCGGACGTTATCAAGTTTCTGTTGTTTATGGATGCTAAAGAATTTTTACCGGAAGCACCCGCATTAATGGACACCCCGGCTTTCAATAAAATCAAACGTATTTTGCAAAACGGCATTTCCGAGAATGAAATACGACCTCTCGACCCTATGCTGATCTACTGTTATTTTTTTGGGATTGTTCAGACCAGCCTGCAACAGGTTTTGTTAAAAAACTTACCTAAATCGGCAGACAGCTATGAATCTCAAGTCTGGCTGGCGGCTTGGAGCAGTATCGTAAAAAAATAAGCAGGGAGGTTTATGAAAATTTTAGTAACCGGTACAGCAGGCTTCATTGGCAATCAACTGGCCTTGAAACTGCTGGAACGTGGTGAGGAAGTCATCGGTATCGATAATCTCAACGATTATTATCCGGTCCAGCTCAAACTTGATCGCCTGAAACGTTTGCAGGATTACGGTCGCTATACCGATATTCGCCTTGATCTGGCTGACCGAGCCGGGATGGAACAACTTTTCCGCCAGCACCAACCCCAAAGAGTGGTGAATCTTGCTGCCCAAGCAGGTGTTCGCTATTCCTTGCAAAACCCACATGCTTACATCGACAGCAATATTGTAGGTTTTATCAACGTTCTTGAAGGATGCCGCCACCATCAAGTCGAACATTTAGTCTACGCATCCAGTAGCTCGGTGTATGGGGCTAATGAATCCATGCCCTTCTCGGTGCATGACAATGTTGATCACCCTCTAAGCCTCTATGCAGCCTCTAAGAAAGCCAATGAGTTAATGGCACATTCTTATAGTAGTCTGTATCAGTTACCGACAACGGGGCTGCGCTTTTTTACTGTCTACGGCCCTTGGGGACGTCCGGACATGGCGCCATTTTTGTTTACCCAAGCCATTCTGGCCGGCAAGCCCATCGATGTATTTAATTATGGTAACCATCGCCGTGACTTTACTTATGTCGATGATATCGTTGAAGGTGTCATCAGAACCCTGGATCATACTGCCACCGCGAATCCGGAATGGAGCGGTCTGCAACCGGATCCGGCGACCAGTCGCGCGCCCTGGCGAGTCTACAATATCGGTAATCAGGAACCTGTTCAATTACTGGATTTTATTGAGACACTGGAACGCCACCTTGGCCGTCAGGTGGAAAAAAACCTGCTACCCATGCAACCCGGTGATGTACCCGATACCTACGCCGACGTTGCCGCATTGGTTAAGGACGTTCATTACAAACCGGCGACCAGTATCGATGAAGGTGTCCGACGTTTCGTAGCCTGGTACCGGGACTATTACGCAATCTGATTACTGGCAGCAGTCCGAGTACTTCAATACTTGAGCCCTAGCCAGCAATACAGTATATTTGACCTATGAAAACGCTTAGACCGCAATCACAGCCCATCCATTTTCGTGCACAGCCGCAATTGCTGTTGCATAGTTTGCTACGCCTGCTGCCCTGATGGGCATCTATATACTCACGCAAACATACTACCCTTTTAGTTCACCCGACACCTAAGTCGATAGTTTCATGATGGAGTTCTCATGAAAGACAAATTAATTATTTTTGATACTACCTTGCGCGATGGCGAACAAAGCCCAGGCGCATCGATGACCCGTGATGAAAAAGTCCGAATTGCCCGCGCCTTGGAAAGAATGCGGGTCGACGTCATCGAAGCCGGCTTTCCAGCGGCCAGCCAGGGCGATTTTGAATCTGTACAAGCGGTTGCTGACACTATTAAAGACAGCACAGTCTGCGGATTAGCACGTGCACTGGATAAAGACATTGATCGTGCCGGTGAAGCGGTGAAATTCGCCCAAAAGCCGCGCATTCATACATTCGTTTCAACGTCACCCATTCATCTCGAATTCCAGATGAAGAAGAGTGAAGCGGAAGTGCTCGATATCATCACCGCCACTGTCACACGCGCGCGCAATCTGGTTGCGGATGTCGAATGGTCGGCGATGGATGCGACCCGCACCTCGATTGAATATCTCTGCCGCACGGTCGATGCCGCCATCAAAGCCGGTGCGACCACGATCAATCTGCCGGATACGGTGGGCTATGGCAATTCGTACCCGTCAGGATTTTTTCAAATGCGACACCGGACTGGATACCCGCGAAATCGTCACCTGCTCCAAACTGGTGTCATCGATTACCGGTTTTCCGGTACAACCCAATAAAGCCATCGTCGGTGCCAATGCCTTTGCCCACGAATCGGGCATTCATCAGGACGGTGTTTTGAAAAACCGTGAAACCTACGAAATCATGCTGGCTGAGGATGTAGGTTGGACCACTAATCGCATGGTATTGGGTAAACACTCTGGACGTAACGCCTTTAAAACCCGTATGGCAGAATTAGGGGTGCAGTTTGAAAGCGAAACAGATTTAAACGATGCTTTTTTTCGTTTTAAACAACTGGCTGATAAAAAACACGACATCTTTGACGAAGACTTACAGGCATTGATATCCGAACAGAGTTTTGAAGCGGAAGATGAGCAGATCAAATTGTTGAGCCTAAAAGTGTGTTCAGAAACCGGCGAAGTACCGGTTGCTTCGGTGACTATCCGTGTCGACGGCAAAGAACTCGCCGGACAAGCGCAGGGTGGTGGTGCGGTAGATGCCAGTCTGAAAGCCATTGAAAGCTTGGTGAACACGGGTGCCACTCTGGCGCTTTATTCGGTGAACAACATCACCACAGGCACTGACGCACAAGGTGAAGTGACCGTTCGTCTGGAAAAAGCCGGTCGTATTGTGAACGGCTCAGGTGCTGATACAGATATCGTCATTGCTTCAGCCAAAGCGTATATTAACGCGGTGAACAAACTACAAAGTGCAAATTTCAAACAGCACCCGCAACTCGGTGATGTTTAAGCACTGAGCGTTCATGGATCAAGCAACCCGTCTGCAGTATTTGGAAGCAATGGGCATAGATGTCTGGGTTAAGCGCCAGACATCTCCTGCTTCCTTGGCAGAGGCCCTGCCGACTCAAGCGGCACAGATTCACGACAACTGGCAAAACCTGCAACAGCAGGTGCAAAGCTGTCAGGCCTGCAGCTTGGCGAAAACACGGACTCAAACCGTCTTCGGTGTAGGCAATCGTCAAGCTGAGTGGTTATTAATCGGTGAAGCCCCCGGCCAAAACGAAGATTTACAAGGTGAACCTTTTGTCGGCAAAGCGGGACAATTACTCAACGAAATGCTGCGAGCAATCGGTCTGAGTCGCCAGCATGTCTATATTGCCAATATGCTGAAATGTCGACCACCGGAAAATCGTGATCCCCAAATCAATGAACTGAAAGCCTGTGAACATTTTTTACACGCCCAAATTGACTTGCTTAAACCACGCATTATTCTGGCGGTTGGTCGAATTGCTGCACAAAATTTGCTGATGACACAAGCACCGCTTAGTCGTTTACGTGGCAAACAACATCAACTAAATGGCATCCCATTGGTTGTTGTCCATCATCCGGCCTATTTATTGCGTACCTTAAGCG
>RFQK01000163.1 GCA_009925045.1 Methylococcaceae bacterium | reverse complement strand
CGCACATCGCTACCATAGGCACCGGCTTCACTGCGAAAACACGGCGAATGACAGACATATTTCAACGGTATTTGCTTGGCGTCGACAATCACATCCCGGACAATATTGGTCACAGGGACTTCAGCGGTCGGAATTAAGTAGAAAGTCGGATCATTTTGAACGGTGAACAAATCCGCTTCAAATTTCGGTAATTGTCCGGTACCGCGCAGGCTATCGGCATTGGCCAGAAACGGCACATAGGTTTCCTGATAACCGTGCTCATGAATATGGGTATCCAACATAAACTGAATGATGGCCCGTTGCAAAGTCGCCAAAGGTCCTGCCAAAACTACAAATCGGGCACTGGCAATTTTTGCACCTAATTCAAAATTCATTCCTAAGGGTTCACCCAGATCAACATGATCTTTAGGGGTAAAATCAAATTCTGGCAATATTCCCCAACGACTGATTTCAACATTATCTTCGTCGCTTTTTCCGGCCGGCACGGCTTCATCCAGAATATTCGGAATACCTTCCAGCATGCTGTTCAGACTATCTTGTAATTCATTCAATTCAGTCTCAGCAGCTTTTAACTGATCACCCAGATTGGCAACCTGATCCAGCAAAGGTTGAATATCTTCTCCTTTGGCTTTGGCCTGACCAATCGCTTTAGAACGGGTATTACGCTCGTTCTGTAAATCTTGAGTCTTCACCTGGATATCTTTACGGCGATTTTCCAGCGACTGATAGGTCTCGGTATCAATCACAAGGCCACGTCTGGCCAATTGTTGTTGTACCCACTCAAGTTCGCTTCTAAATAAACGGGGATCTAGCATGACAATGTGCGTCCTGAAATAAAAACAAAAAAACTAAAACTGTCTGGCCAGCCAAGCGCCCAACCAGAGATTAAATCCACAAAAAATCACATTACTGCTCAACACGGTCAGTAATGCCGGCCAGTGATCACTGAATTCATATTCGCTTTCTAATAAAGCCATGGCCAGATAAAGCCCGGAGAGTGTCAAAAAAGCACCAATCATCAGAACCGAGACAATCACGCTGTCTTCCATGGCTAATTGCAATTTTTGACTGAGCAAGGAGAGCAGCAAACCGATCAGCAAGGCTCCGATACCATTGATAATGGTCAATGCATAAGGAAACGGCCAATCGAATCCCGGCAAATTGCCTTGACCGATAACAAACAAACCCCGACCTGCCAGCATTCCCATCCACACCGCCAGCAAACAACCGAGGACATTTGTGGCGATATTAAGACCTGCTTTGCTAAATTGTCCCTGTTCCAGTAGATAAAAAGTCTCTAATGAAAAACTGGAAAACGTTGTAAAACCGCCAAAGACACCGACTAAGATCGCGGCTCGGTATTCCAGACTTAACGCAACTCGTTGCAGAACCAAAGCCTCTGCCATTAAGCCCATCAGAAAACAACCCAGCAAGTTAACACTGAGGGTCCCGAATGGAAAACTTCGACCCAGCCAAACACCTAAACCGTTGGAGAGCATAAAACGCAACACTGAACCGACCGCACCACCAATAGCGATCACTATTAATTGCATCATTGCGGAAGTTTAAAGAAATGCTGACGGTAATGACGCAACTCCTCTATGGATTCCAAAATGTCATCCAAAGCCTGATGCGATGCCTGTTTTACGAAGCCATCCAAAATATGAGGCGCCCAACGTACAGCCAATTCCTTGACGGACGAAACATCCAAATTACGGTAATGAAAATAAGCTTCCAGTTTGGGCATATAACGATACAAGAAGCGACGATCCTGACAAATGCTGTTACCGCAGATAGGTGAGCTCTTGGCGGGTACCCATTGCTGAAGAAAGGCAATAGTCTGCGCCTCTGCATCCGCCTCAGAAATCGTTGAAGCGCTTACCCGGTCAATCAGACCCGACTGGCCATGATGCTTTTGATTCCAGTCATCCATGGCCGCTAATACAGCATCAGATTGATGAATGGCAAAAACCGGTCCCTGCGCTAGAATGTTCAGGTTTTTATCCGTGACTATGGTGGCAATCTCAATAATCAGATCACTATCCGGATTCAGGCCGGTCATTTCCAGATCGATCCAGATGAGGTTGCTCGCGTCCTGTGCCATATTTTCTGCTGCTTGATTTAATAATGAGTTGCGGCAAATTGTAGCATTAGCTAACCTGTACTGCACCTTGTTAACCCTTAACACATTGGTATTAATGAACACCTTTACTTATATATTCATCGCCGCACTGATTGCCTCTTATGGTTTGCAATTCTGGTTATCCGCCCGCCAAAAGCGGCATGTAGCCGAACATCGTAACCAAGTGCCCCCCGCTTTTAGCAGTCGCGTGTCCTTGGCTGCCCACCAAAAGGCTGCGGACTACACGATTACTAAGAGCCAATTGCATGATGTTGACAGCGTAGTGGGAATGGTTTTCCTGCTGGCTTTAACACTCGGGGGTGGAATTAGTCTGATATTTGATTTTTGGGGCACTTTTGCTTGGTCAGATCTAGTCACCAGTCTCAGTGCAATCGCAAGCATTGTAGTGTTGATGTCACTGGTCGAACTGCCTTTCAGTCTTTATCAAACCTTTGTCATAGAAGAACGTTTTGGTTTTAATAAAAATACTTTGCCGCAATTTTTTAAAGATCAAGCCATTTCCATGACCTTGAGCATTGCCATCGGCATGCCGATTCTGGCCTTATTACTCTGGATCATGGATAGCATTGGCGAATTGTGGTGGTTGTATGCCTGGGCCGTGATCATAAGCTTCTCTTTGTTAATGAGCTGGTTGTTTCCGACAGTCATTGCCCCGCTTTTCAATAAATTCACACCGATGGAAGAAGGTGCTTTAAAACAACGTATTCAAGGCTTGTTGCAACGTTGCGGCTTTAACAGCCAAGGCATTTTCATCATGGACGGCTCGCGCCGTTCCGGTCACGGCAATGCGTATTTCACCGGCTTGGGTAACAATAAACGCATTGTGTTCTTTGATACCTTGGTTAATTCTCTGGAAGAAGAAGAGTTGGAAGCGGTATTAGCCCATGAACTCGGGCATTTTAAATGCAAGCATGTGATTAAAATGCTAGTGACATCTTCCATTATGACCTTGGTCGGTTTTGCTGTATTGGGTTGGCTAATTCATGAAGACTGGTTTTTTCTGGGTTTGGGTGTAGAAACGCCTTCTAATGCGATTGCATTACTCTTGTTTGTACTGGTTTCACCGGTTTTCACCAGTTTTATGCAACCAGTCAGTGCTTATTTTCAACGCAAATTTGAATTTGAAGCGGATGATTTTGCTACCCAACATGCGCAAGGCACTAAGATGATTAGTGGTCTGGTTAAGCTTTACGAGGAAAATGCCAGCACTCTGACGCCTGATCCTTTGTATTCAGCCTTTCACTATAGTCATCCACCCGCAGCAATTCGGATCGCCCATATAGAAGAAACCATGCAAAGTCTGGCATGACGGTTTTAACAGAGGGCCTGGTCGTTTCCCATCTCGGCAAAGGCATTGCGGTCGAGACGGGAGATCAGGTCATTTTGTGTCAGACGCTGCGTAAACTGGATACCGTGGTTGTTGGTGATCGCGTACTTCTGAGCCTTATCAACGCTGAACAAGGCAGGATTGAACAAATCCTGCCCAGACACTCGGTTTTGCAACGCCCAAGCCGAGGCGAACAAATACGCCCGGTTGCAGCCAATATTCACACCATTTTCGTGGTGTTCGCTACCGAACCAAGCTGTGATTTTTTGTTGATTGATCAATATCTAGCGATTACAGAAAATTGTAATATTCAGGCGGCTTTGGTTTTCAATAAAATTGATTTACCCATACCCGAAGCTGTTGAGCAGGAATTGGTGCATTATCAATCACTCAACTATCCCTTATACCGGGTTAGCGTTAGAGCCCAACAA
>RFQK01000162.1 GCA_009925045.1 Methylococcaceae bacterium | reverse complement strand
TGAGCTCGATCCACCAGAAAGCTTAAATAGAGTTCTTTAGCAATATCAGTACCGGCTTCCACATACAAACGCAGACAGACTTTACCCGACGGTCCGGTTTGATGGGTGACTAAACGTTTGCCCAGCAGAGCTTCTGCAGCCTGAGCGACTTCTTCATGGGTTTTACAGACTTTAATACCACCGGCTTTACCACGAGCACCTGAATGGATTTGTGCTTTAACCACCCAGACATTGCTACTAATTTCACGCGAACGTTGCACGGCGTCCTCTGGGCTATAAGCCAGACCGCCCTCGGCTATTTTGACACCGTATTCGGCCAATAGCTGTTTTGCTTGGTACTCATGGATATCCACGCTGTTTCTCCTAGATTTAAAACATAGCATTGCGCCGGATCAAACAAAATCCCACACAATGACTCAGCAACTAATTAAGTATTAAGAATTGTATTATCGGCTTTTGGCGGCAATTGCTTCAGCTGCACGCACAATATTATTGGCCATTCTTTCGGAAGCGGCATCAATTAAACGGCCATCGAGTGCAGCCGCACCTTTACCTTGCGCAGCAGCTTCTTGCAGCGCTTGTAAGATACGTTTGGCCTTTTCAACTTCAGCAGCGGGTGGTGTGAAAACCTCATTGGCTAAGGCAATTTGCGAAGGATGGATCGCCCACTTACCTTCACAACCCAAAGCAGCAGCACGGCGTGCCGCCGCCTGATAACCATCAGGATCCTTAATGTCACCAAACGGCCCATCGATAGGACGTAAGCCATAAGCGCGACAAGCGACAGTCATACGACTGATCGCAGCATGCCACTGATCACCTGGATAGTCAGGATTTAAGCCACCAATGTTGACGGTACGGGCACGGTTACTGGCCGCATAATCAGCCACCCCAAAATGTAAGGCCTCAACACGACCACCTATTGCGCCCTGCTTGGCAATGTCTTCCACATTGGCCATACCCAACGCCGTTTCGATCAGACATTCAATGCCGATTTTATTTTTCAGGCCTTGCTGCATTTCCAATTGATTTAGCATTGCTTCAACCATGTAGACATCGCCATAGACGCCCACTTTAGGGATCAGGATGGTGTCAATTTTGGCGCCCGCTTGTTCGACCAGATCAACCACATCACGCACCATATACTGGGTATCCAGACCATTGATGCGCACCGACAAGGTAATGCCATGCGCTTTCCAGTCCAAATCATTGATGGCCTGAATCACGTTTTTACGTGCCTGCAATTTGTCATCCGGAGCAACCGCATCTTCCAGATCAAGAAATACGAAGTCTACGCCGCTTTTAAGGGCTTTTTCGAACATGTCAGGGTTGGAACCAGGAACCGCCAACTCACAACGTTGAACACGTTGGGCATTCGCTTCGTACAATGTATGACTCATGAAATATTCCTAAAAAACAGCGCGAAAGACCCCAGATGATCTGAAGCCAAACTGAAAAAAAATAGTGTTCATTTTACTTTCAGCGACCGTAATGTCAATTGCTACAACCGCTTTTAGCCCTAGCAAGCGTCAAAACGACTTGCTCTAAACGCCTGAATATGACACTATCCGGCAATTTTTACGAGCCAAACTTTCTATAGGAGAATCCTGATGGCGGGTCGCAATCACTTATTTATTCCAGGTCCTACCAATACGCCGCATTCAGTTTTAAGTGCCATGCACTTACCGATGGAAGATCACCGTTCACCGATCTTCCCTAAACTCTTGAAACCGATTCTGGAAGATCTGAAAAAAGTATTCGGCACTGAAACAGGACAATGCTTTATTTTTCCTGCCACCGGTACTGCTGGCTGGGAAGTTGCTTTAACCAACTGCCTCAATCCTGGCGATAAAGTTTTAATTTATCGTATCGGCCAATTTGCCCATTTGTGGATAGAAATGGCTAAAAAACTCGGCTTTGATGTGGAAGTCCACGAAATCGAATGGGGCAAAGGCATTCCAGTTGATCACCTGGAAGCGCGTCTTAAACAAGACACTCAGCATGAAATCAAAGCGGTTTTGGCCACCTACAACGAAACTTCAACCGGTGTCACAACCGATATCCCCGGTATTCGCAATGCTTTAGATGCAGCAAATCACCCTGCTCTGCTGTTTGTAGACGGTGTGAGCGCGATTGCCAGCATCAAATTCGACATGGATGCCTGGGGCGTTGATGGCACGATCAGCGGTTCACAAAAAGGTTTTATGCTGCCAGCCGGTTTAGCGATTCTGGCGTTCAGTGCAAAAGCACTCAAAGCCTCTGAAACGGCCAAATGCCCACGCGGCTTTTTATCGCTACAAGACCAAATCAACAGCAATAAAGACGGTTACACCCCTTATACCGCATCTTCTCCCATGCTGCATGGCTTACGCGCTTCTCTCGACCTGTTATTTGAAGAAGGTCTGGAAAATGTTTATGCCCGTCATCACCGTTTGGCTGAAGGTGTTCGTCGCGCTGTCGCGGCCTGGGGATTAAAAATCTGTGCCGTTCCCGGCGTCGAGTCTGATACTGTCACTGCCATTCTGGTCCCTGAAGACAAAGATGCACGCGAAGTGATTAGCACCGCATATAACAAATACAACATCTCTCTGGGCGCAGGTCTGGCGCAATTATCTGGCAAAGTTTTCCGGATTGGCCACATCGGTGACATGAATGATGTGTCATTACTGGGCGCAATTGCAGGCGTTGAAATGGCCTTACTGGACAATGGCATCGCCATTCAGCCAGGCAGCGGCGTTGCAGCAGCGATTGAGTACTATCGTACTACCGCTTAATCCTTAAAAAAGTCCGATCGAAGCCTTGTTCGATCGGACTTTTCCCCCTCTCGTAGATCATCTTCAAGACTGAGTCTGTTGGATAAGCCTCAGGCGTGAGCCCAGCAAAACCCTATACCAATAAAGCCAATGCCTTTTTGATGGTAGCAGTAACACCCCAGATCAAAGGTATGGTCACATACAGCCAAAACACGATGAGTTGCCATAAAGGCGTGGATTTAGGTGTTGGCTTAGTCATTAGTAGCACCATGCTTGCCAGTTGGAAAAATACCGTCTAATTCATCAAACGCTGCCTGTTTCAAATGATGGCGTTCATGCACCGGTTTCACAAGGCTATTCATCACAAATCCCAATACTAAAATACCCGCCATAATATAAAGCACCATCGTATAAGCATCAGCTTTAGCAACACCCTGCTGTATTTCATATTCGCGTAAATAATTAACCAACACCGGCCCCAATACCCCCGCCGTTGCCCAGGCTGTGAGCAGTCTGCCGTGGATGCCGCCCACATAACGTGTCCCAAAAATATCGGCCAGATACGCTGGAATCGTGGCAAAACCACCACCATACATACTCATAATCACTGCATATAGCGCCACGAAACCAAACTTATTTCCCGCCACACCCACGCTAGGCAGCAAGGCATATAACACCGCGCCAACTGCAAAAAACGTCATATAAGTCGGTTTACGCCCCAAATAATCGGAACAGGTTGACCAAAAGAAGCGTCCCGCCATATTAAATAGACTCAATAAACCAACAAATCCGGCAGCGGCAGCCGGAGTTACGCTTCCTTTAAACATTTCCTGAATCATCACCGAGGCCTGACCCAGCACCCCAATACCTGCGGTAACATTGCAACATAACACCATCCATAACAGATAAAACTGGGGTGTTTTCATCGCCTGATCAATATGCACATGCGACTCACTAATCATGCCATTGGACTGCTGCTTAGCTTGCCAACCGCTGGGTTGCCAGCCATCAGGCGGTATCCTGATGGTTAAAGCACCGATCATCATGGAGCAAAAATAAACGCTCCCCATAACGAGAAAAGCCTCGGCAACCCCCAAACCAAACTCAGTTTTAAACCCATCCATCAGGGCAACTGCCAACGGCGCACCTATCATCGCG